>NZ_JTLF01000147.1:0-51140 GCF_000798855.1 Enterobacter sp. ZOR0014
ACTGGCCGGCTTTTCGATTACATCACCAGGCGGCGAATGTCGCTCAGCATGTTGTTGATGATGGTGATGAAACGCGCACCATCAGCACCGTCGATCACGCGGTGGTCGAAGGACAGAGAGATTGGCATCATCAGACGCGGCACAAACTCTTTACCATTCCACACCGGCTCCATCGCGGACTTGGACACACCGAGGATAGCCACTTCCGGCGCGTTCACAATCGGCGCGAAGTGGGTAGTGCCCAGGCCGCCAATGCTGGAGATAGTGAAGCAGCCGCCCTGCATTTCGCCGGCAGTCAGCTTACCATCACGCGCTTTTTTGGAGATGGTGGTCAGTTCACGGGACAGCTCAGTGATGCTCTTCTTGTTCACGTCCTTGAAGACCGGAACAACCAGACCATTTGGCGTATCAACCGCAACACCGATGTTGATGTATTTCTTCAGCGTCAGCTTCTGGCCGTCTTCAGACAGGGAGCTGTTGAAGCGTGGCATCTGCTCAAGTGCAGCGGCAACGGCTTTCATGATGAAGACCACTGGGGTGAATTTCACGTCCAGTTTACGCTTCTCAGCTTCGGCGTTCTGCTGTTTACGGAACGCTTCCAGATCGGTGATATCGGTTTTGTCGAAGTGCGTAACGTGCGGGATCATCACCCAGTTACGGCTCAGGTTAGCACCAGAGATTTTCTGGATACGGCCCAGTTCCACTTCTTCGATTTCGCCGAACTTGCTGAAGTCCACTTTCGGCCATGGCAGCATGCCCGGGATACCGCCGCCAGCGGCTGCAGCAGGTGCAGCTTCGGCACGTTTCACCGCGTCTTTCACGTAGGTCTGAACGTCTTCGCGCAGGATACGACCCTTACGGCCAGTCCCTTTCACTTTCGCCAGGTTCACACCGAACTCGCGCGCCAGGCGACGAATGAGCGGGGTGGCGTGGACATACGCGTCGTTTTCAGCGAACTCAGATTTTTCTGCTTTCGCAGCAGGTGCAGCAGCAGGTTTAGCAGCCTGAGCCGGTGCAGCAGCCGGTGCTGGAGCAGCAGCGGCTGCCGGAGCGGCGGCAGGCGCAGCGCCTTCCACTTCGAAGACCATGATCAGAGAGCCGGTAGACACTTTGTCGCCAGTGCTGATTTTGATCTCTTTAACGGTACCCGCGAACGGCGCAGGAACTTCCATGGAAGCTTTGTCGCCTTCAACGGTGATCAGTGACTGTTCAGCGGCAACTTTGTCGCCCACTTTCACCATCACTTCCGTCACTTCAACTTCGTCACCGCCGATGTCCGGTACGTTAACGTCTTTCGCGCCGCCAGCAGCAGCCGGTGCAGCGGCCGGAGCCGGTGCAGCAGCCTGAGCAGGCGCGGAAGCTGGTGCAGCACCCGCCACTTCGAAGACCATGATCAGGGAGCCAGTAGACACTTTGTCACCGGTGTTGATCTTGATCTCTTTAACGGTACCCGCGAACGGCGCAGGGACTTCCATAGAGGCTTTGTCACCTTCTACGGTGATCAGTGATTGCTCAGCCGCAACGGTGTCGCCCACTTTCACCAGGATTTCGGTGACTTCAACTTCGTCACCGCCGATGTCAGGCACGTTCACTTCTTTTGCTGCGGCGTCAGCTGCTGGAGCAGCAGCCGGAGCAGCTTCTTTCTTCTCTTCCTGCGCAGGTGCAGCAGCTGCTGCACCGTCGGCGGAATCGAAAATCATGATCAGTTTGCCGGTCTCGGTTTTATCGCCAACAGAGACTTTAATCTCTTTAACGATGCCAGCCTGAGGAGACGGGACTTCCATAGAGGCTTTGTCGCCTTCTACGGTGATCAGCGACTGTTCAGCTTCAACTTTGTCGCCCACTTTGACCAGGATCTCGGTGATTTCAACTTCATCAGCCCCGATGTCCGGTACATTGATTTCGATAGCCATTATTCTTTTACCTCTTACGCCAGACGCGGGTTAACTTTATCTGCATCGATGTTGAATTTGGTAATTGCGTCCGCAACCACTTTCTTATCGATTTCGCCACGTTTAGCCAGTTCGCCCAGTGCTGCTACAACCACGTAAGAAGCATCAACTTCGAAGTGGTGACGCAGGTTTTCGCGGCTGTCTGAACGACCGAAGCCGTCAGTACCCAGTACGCGATAATCATCAGCTGGAACGTAAGTACGAACCTGCTCAGCGAACAGTTTCATATAGTCAGTAGACGCCACCGCTGGCGCGTCATTCATCACCTGAGCGATGTACGGAACGCGTGGAGTTTCCATTGGGTGCAGCATGTTCCAGCGCTCACAATCCTGGCCATCACGAGCCAGTTCAGTGAAGGAGGTCACGCTGTACACGTCGGAACCGACACCGTAGTCCTTCGCCAGGATCTGTGCGGCTTCACGCACGTGACGCAGGATAGAGCCGGAGCCCAGCAGCTGAACTTTACCTTTGCTACCTTCAACAGTTTCGAGTTTGTAGATACCTTTACGGATACCTTCCTCGGCACCTGCTGGCATTGCCGGCATGTGGTAGTTTTCGTTCAGGGTGGTGATGTAGTAGTAAATGTTCTCTTGCGCTTCACCGTACATGCGCTGCAGACCGTCATGCATGATGACTGCCACTTCGTACGCGTAAGACGGGTCGTAAGAGATACAGTTAGGGATAGTCAGAGACTGAATGTGGCTGTGACCATCTTCGTGCTGCAGACCTTCACCGTTCAGGGTCGTACGACCAGAAGTACCACCGATCAGGAAGCCGCGAGCCTGCTGGTCGCCTGCCTGCCAGCACAGGTCACCGATACGCTGGAACCCGAACATGGAGTAGTAAATGTAGAACGGGATCATCGGCAGGTTGTTGGTGCTGTAAGAGGTCGCAGCAGCCAGCCAGGATGCGCCTGCGCCCAGCTCGTTGATACCTTCCTGCAGGATCTGACCTTTCTCGTCTTCTTTATAGTAAGCAACCTGCTCACGGTCCTGCGGGGTGTACTGCTGGCCGTTCGGGCTGTAGATACCGATCTGACGGAACAGACCTTCCATACCGAAAGTACGCGCTTCGTCGGCGATGATTGGCACCAGACGATCTTTGATCGACTTGTTCTTCAGCATCACGTTCAGGGCACGAACGAAAGCGATAGTGGTAGAGATCTCTTTGTTCTGCTCTTCGAGCAGCTGAGAGAAGTCTTCCAGCGCTGGCAGTTCCAGCTTCTCGGTGAAGTTAGGCTGACGAGCTGGCAGGTAGCCTTTCAGCGCCTGACGACGTTCGTGCAGGTACTTGTGCTCTTCAGAACCTTCCGGGAAGGTGATGTAAGACAGGTTTTCTACCTGCTCATCGGTCACTGGAACGTTGAAACGGTCGCGGATATAACGCACGCCGTCCATGTTCATTTTCTTAACCTGGTGAGCGATGTTTTTACCTTCTGCGGTATCACCCATGCCGTAACCTTTGATGGTATGGGCCAGGATAACAGTCGCTTTACCTTTGGTCTCACGCGCTTTTTTCAGTGCCGCGTAGATTTTCTTCGGATCGTGACCACCACGGTTCAGCGCCCAGATCTGCTCATCAGTCCAGTCTGCAACCAGTGCGGCGGTTTCAGGATATTTACCGAAGAAGTGCTCACGCACGTAGGCACCGTCTTTGGATTTGAAGGTCTGGTAGTCACCGTCAACGGTTTCGTTCATCAGCTGGATCAGTTTACCGCTGGTGTCTTTACGCAGCAGTTCGTCCCAACGGGAACCCCACATGACTTTGATTACGTTCCAGCCAGCACCCGCGAAGATGCCTTCCAGTTCGTTGATGATCTTGCCGTTACCGGTTACCGGACCATCCAGACGCTGCAGGTTACAGTTGATGATGAAGCACAGGTTGTCCAGCTTCTCACGGGTTGCGATGGTGATCGCACCTTTAGATTCTGGCTCATCCATTTCGCCGTCGCCCAGGAAGGCGTAAACGGTCTGCTCAGAGGTGTCTTTCAGACCACGGTGTTCCAGATATTTCAGGAATTTAGCCTGATAGATCGCACCGATTGGACCCAGACCCATGGATACGGTCGGGAACTGCCAGAATTCAGGCATCAGTTTAGGGTGCGGGTAAGAAGACAGACCTTTACCGTGAACTTCCTGACGGAAGTTGTTCATCTGCTCTTCAGTCAGACGACCTTCCAGGAATGCACGTGCATAGATGCCCGGAGAGATGTGGCCCTGGAAGTACACCAGATCGCCGCCGTCTTTCTCGTTCGCTGCACGGAAGAAGTGGTTAAAGCACACTTCGTAAACGGTCGCAGAAGACTGGAAGGACGCCATGTGGCCACCCAGCTCCAGATCTTTCTTGGACGCGCGCAGAACAGTCATGATGGCGTTCCAGCGGATAGCTGAACGGATACGACGTTCCAGATCCAGATTGCCCGGGTATTCCGGTTCGTCTTCAACGGCAATCGTGTTTACGTAGTTGCTAGCCCCTGCACCTGAAGCAACCTTCACGCCGCCTTTGCGGGCTTCAGAAAGCAGCTGATCAATCAGATACTGAGCGCGCTCAACACCTTCTTCACGGATGACCGATTCGATCGCCTGTAGCCAGTCGCGAGTTTCGATCGGATCCACGTCATTTTGGAGACGTTCTGACATGGGGGTATTCCTTATCTATCTAATACGTTGATTTGTCTGGAACCTGTCCCATTGTGCTCTTCAGCAAGAACACAATAAGACAGGTTCTGCGTTTAGTTGCCGCGCTCTAAAAGTACCTGGCGCTTAATCCTTTCGTTGCTGTATGCGGCGTAATGAACGTTCGCGACGCGATTGTTCACGGCTGCGGTCCAGCAAGATTTCCTCAATGAAAGCCAGGTGACGGTGCGACGCTTCGCGCGCCTGCTCCGGTTCCCCGGCCATTATCGCCTCGAATATTCGGGTGCGATGGTTGCTTACCAGTGGGAGCATCTCCCGACGGGCATACAACAATTCAAAATTCTGACGAACGTTCTGGGCCAGCATCGGCTCCATGCAGCGTAGCAGATGGAGGAGCACCACATTGTGTGCCGCTTCGGTGACGGCGATTTGATACTGGACGACGGCGCTGGACTCGGCGTCTAAATCGCCGGACTGCTGTGCCCGTTCAATGGCCTGATGCAGCTCGCGGATACGCACGCGATCTTCATCAGTGCTGCGAAGGGCGGCGTAATAGGCCGCAATACCTTCCAGCGCGTGACGGGTCTCAAGCAGGTCAAACTGGGATTCTGGGTGGTCAGAGAGAAGTTCTACCAGCGGATCGCTGAAGCTCTGCCACAGGCTGTTTTGCACAAAGGTTCCGCCGCCCTGGCGACGAAGCAGCAAGCCCTTTGCTTCGAGGCGTTGAATCGCCTCACGCAGAGAGGGACGTGAAACGTCGAACTGTTTTGCCAGTTCGCGTTCTGGCGGAAGTTTCTCACCCGGGCGCAGAGTCCCTTCGAGGATTAAAAACTCCAGCTGCTGCTCAATCACATCAGATAGTTTTGGTTGGCGAATTTTGCTGTAGGCCATATTCCCTGTCTTACGCCTTTTTGCCCGGAGTCAATTGGTCTTACCAATTTATATTTCGTATCGCTAAAGTAACAAAGTATTCACCTTCTGTCCATATTGGTTTTGATTGAAATCAGTAAACCCTGCACATTTTAACAACCTTACAGAAATAACGTTTCAGAAATGTAACTTTGCACAAATGAGTTGATTACTCCTAAAGCGGGAGTTTTAACCATAATGAAACGAGGGTTTTTGCAATCTGAAGCGATTCAACAAGGCAAATTATGAAAATTCGCCCACTTAAGGCGCATTTCTATTCTATAGGTTGGGGTAAGAAGCGAGAGCGGAGTGATTTACAAATGCTTTCTTTTTATTCAACTCGTCATCAGCCCTTCATAAAGCAGGTGCATTCACAGGCACTTACCACTATTCTGGCGCTTACGGAAGTCATCTCCGCTTTTTTCGGTTCGTTTAACCGTAAAGAAATAAATACAGAATATGGATTTTCATAATTACACACGCACAGCGTGACATAACAACCACACACGAGGTTTCAAATGGAAGCTCAACAGCACGGCGATCAGCTAAAGCGCGGGCTAAAAAACCGCCATATTCAGCTCATCGCACTGGGCGGTGCTATTGGTACCGGCCTGTTTCTGGGCAGCGCATCCGTTATCCAGTCTGCCGGTCCGGGCATTATTTTGGGTTACGCGATTGCGGGTTTCATTGCTTTTCTGATCATGCGCCAGTTAGGTGAAATGGTTGTCGAGGAGCCGGTCGCTGGCTCCTTCAGCCACTTTGCCTATAAGTACTGGGGCAGCTTTGCCGGTTTCGCTTCCGGCTGGAACTACTGGGTACTGTACGTTCTGGTTGCCATGGCCGAGCTGACTGCCGTCGGGAAGTATATTCAGTTCTGGTATCCCGACATCCCAACCTGGGCTTCTGCTGCAGCTTTCTTCGTCATTATCAACGCCATTAACCTCACCAACGTAAAAGTGTTCGGTGAGATGGAGTTCTGGTTTGCCATCATCAAAGTGATCGCCGTCGTGGCGATGATTATCTTTGGCGGCTGGCTGCTGTTCAGCGGCAACGGTGGCCCACAGGCAACCGTGCGTAACCTCTGGGAACAGGGCGGCTTCCTGCCTCACGGCATGACCGGTCTGGTGATGATGATGGCCATCATTATGTTCTCTTTCGGCGGTCTGGAACTGGTGGGTATCACCGCCGCAGAAGCCGACAACCCTGAGCAGAGCATCCCGAAAGCGACGAATCAGGTTATCTACCGAATTCTGATCTTCTATGTGGGCTCGCTGGCGGTCCTGCTCTCCCTGCTGCCGTGGACGCGCGTCACTGCCGACACCAGTCCGTTTGTGCTGATTTTCCACGAACTGGGTGATACCGTCGTGGCGAACGCGCTCAATGTCGTGGTGCTGACCGCGGCGCTTTCCGTGTACAACAGCTGCGTATACTGCAACAGCCGTATGCTGTTCGGCCTGGCCCAGCAGGGCAATGCGCCGAAGATGCTGCTCAACGTTGATAAACGCGGCGTGCCGGTAAACACCATCATTGTTTCAGCCATCGTGACGGCGCTGTGCGTGCTGATTAACTACATGGCGCCGGAATCCGCATTTGGCCTGCTAATGGCGCTGGTGGTCTCTGCCCTGGTCATCAACTGGGCGATGATCAGCCTGGCGCACATCAAGTTCCGCCGCGCGAAACAGCAGCAGGGCGTGACGACGCGCTTCCCTGCCCTGCTCTATCCGCTGGGTAACTGGATCTGCCTGCTGTTTATGGCGGCCGTGCTGGTGATCATGCTGATCACGCCGGGTATGGCAATCTCCGTCTACCTGATCCCGGTCTGGATTGCCGTGCTGGGCGTTGGCTATCTCTTCAGCCAGAAAAGCCGCAAGGCCATGAAGGCACACTAAGCCTCCTCCGCGGTACCTGCTTTTGCGGGTACCGCGCGTTGTTACCTCCCTCACACTTTCATCCCTACAGCGTTTTTATCCATATCACCGCCCTGATACTGCAACGCATATATTCGTTTGCCAGCAAATAATTCTCTCCATACCGAAACCCGGAGAGCAGTCTATGGATAACGCTAAACTGTCAGTAAAAGAAAAGATCGGCTATGGGATGGGCGATGCAGGTTGCAACATCATCTTTGGCGCCATCATGCTGTTTGTTAACTATTTTTATACCGACATATTTGGCCTCGCGCCTGCGCTGGTGGGGGTCTTACTGCTGTCGGTCCGTGTGATTGACGCCGTCACCGACCCTATCATGGGGGCAATTGCCGACCGCACCCGCAGTAAATATGGCCGTTTTCGTCCATGGCTGCTGTGGATTGCCTTCCCCTACGCGCTGTTCAGTATTCTGATGTTCACCACACCGGAGTGGAGCTATAACAGCAAAGTTATCTATGCGTTTGTCACCTACTTCCTGCTCTCATTAACCTATACCGCCATCAACATCCCTTACTGCTCGTTAGGAGGGGTGATCACCAACGATCCGAAAGAGCGTGTGGCCTGCCAGTCCTACCGCTTCGTGCTGGTCGGCATCGCCACGTTGCTGCTGTCATTGACGCTGCTGCCGATGGCCGACTGGTTTGGCGGGGATAACAAAGCCAAAGGCTACCAGATGGCAATGACCGTACTGGCGCTGATTGGCACCTGCATGTTCCTGTTCTGCTTCGCCACCGTGCGCGAGCGCGTACGCCCGGCGGTGCAGACCCACGACGAGCTGAAAAACGACCTGAAAGACGTGTGGAAAAACGACCAGTGGGTGCGCATTCTGCTCCTGACGCTCTGCAACGTCTGCCCGGGCTTTATTCGCATGGCGGCCACCATGTATTACGTCACCTGGGTGATGGGCCAGAGCACCCACTTCGCCACCGTGTTTATCAGCCTGGGGGTTATCGGCATGATGCTTGGCAGCGTGCTGGCAAAAGTGCTGACCGACCGCTGGTGTAAACTGAAGGTCTTCTTCTGGACCAATATCGTGCTGGCGATATTTTCCTGCGCCTTCTATTTCTTCGACCCGAAAGCCACCGTCACCATCGTGGTGCTCTACGTTCTGCTGAACATCCTGCACCAGATCCCGTCTCCGCTGCACTGGTCGCTGATGGCTGACGTGGACGACTACGGCGAGTGGAAAACCGGGAAACGCATCACCGGGATCAGCTTCTCCGGCAACATTTTCTTCCTGAAACTGGGTCTGGCGATTGCCGGGGCAATGGTCGGTTTTCTGCTCTCCTGGTACGGTTACGACGCAGGCGCAAAAGCGCAAAGCGCGGAGGCCATTAACGGTATCGTACTGCTGTTTACCGTTATTCCTGGCGTTGGATACTTAGTTACCGCGGGCGTAGTACGCCTGCTGAAAGTGGACCGCGAAACCATGAAGATGATCCAGTCCGATCTGGAAAAGCGCCGCGCCAACTACCGCGAGCTGAACGCTTATCAGGAACTCAAAGCCGCAGAGACAAAATAAGGAAAGTTGCATGCAAACCTGGCCAAACCCGTTTATTGAACAACGCGCCGACCCGTACATTTTACATCATGAGGGGCAATACTATTTTATTGCCTCCGTGCCGGAGTACGACAGGCTGGCTATCCGCCGTGCTGACTCGCTGGAGGGCTTGCGCAGCGCCGAAGAGGTGGTGGTCTGGCGCAAACCCGACACCGGTCCAATGAGCCAGTTGATTTGGGCCCCAGAACTGCATCACATCGACGGGAAGTGGTACATCTATTTTGCCGCGACGCACACCCAGGCGCTTGATAGCCTCGGCATGTTCCAGCACCGAATGTTTGCGCTGGAGTGTACCGACAGCGATCCGCTCGCCGGTAAGTGGGTCGAGAAGGGGCAAATAAAAACGCCATTCGACACTTTCGCCCTCGATGCCACCACCTTTGTCCATCAGGGGAAACGCTGGTATCTGTGGGCGCAAAAAGCGCCGGATATCGCCGGAAACTCCAACCTTTATCTGTGTGAAATGGAAAATCCGTGGACGCTGAAAGGCGAGCCGGTGATGCTCAGTAAACCTGAATATGACTGGGAATGCCGTGGATTTCTGGTTAACGAAGGTCCGGCGGTGCTGGTTCACGGCGACAAGCTGTTTATCAGCTACTCCGCTAGCGCCACCGATGAGAACTACTGCATGGGGTTATTGTGGATAGACCTGAATGCCGATCCGCAACAGCCGGCGAACTGGCACAAATCTGCGCGTCCGGTGTTCGTTACCAGCTACGAAAATCGTCAGTACGGCCCGGGTCACAACAGCTTTACGCAAACGCCGGAAGGGGAAGATGTGCTGGTGTATCACGCGCGGAATTACACCGAAATTGAGGGCGACCCGCTTTACGATCCCAATCGTCATACCCGCCTGAAGCGTGTTCGTTGGGACGAAAACGGGATGCCTGATTTCGGCATCCCGCCTGCGGATACGCTATAGCGTTTGCGGCGCGCTGGCTTACACCAGCGTGCCGTAAATAGTCAGTAGCGCCACAACCACCACCACCACAAACGACGTTTTCTTTGCCATTGAAACCGCCGCTTTTGGCGTTTCAACCTTGTCGGTATGCGGCTCTCGCGCCAGGGAAAACTGCGCCAGACGGGTTAACACCTGATACTGCGAGGTGTGTCGGTCGCCCAGAGACGCAAACCACGCTGGCAATGCTTTTTCACCGTGGCCAATGAGCGCGTACACCACTCCCACCAGACGCACCGGCAGCCAGTCGAGCACATGCAGGATGGCATCAATGCCGGAGAGCAAACGTTCATGCGGTGTCAGATAACGGGCAAGCCAGGTCTGCCAGGCACGCAGGAACGCATACCCCATCAGCAAGACGGGTCCCACCGGGCCCCCCACCACAAACCAGAACAGCGGCGCGAGGTAGTAACGGAAGTTAATCCACAGCAGCGCATTTTGCAGCTCGCGCAGGAACTCGCGCTCGTCGCAATCCGGCGGCACGCCGTGGATCATCGTCAGTTCGCTCGCCATGGCACCGCGCGCGTGGGCATCATCGCGGGAGGCCGCTTTAAGATAAGCGTGGTAGTGCAAACGCACCTTGCCCGCACCAATGCACAGCACGCCAAGCAGGATCCACACCACCAGCAGCGGCACATTGAAAAAGAGTCCGTACAGCGCGCGCAGCAGCAGGAAGGTAATCACCATCACACCCGCCATCATCAGCAGCGTGCGCAGCATGGAAAAGTGCCTGATGCGGCGGAATAACACCTCCAGCCGGTGATCCAGATGCCAGTGCTCACCGAGCTTGAACAGACGTTCAGCGATGATAACCAGCAGCATGGTAAACAACGTCATGGTATCTCCTTATTCTGACGACGCGGTGAGCATGGCGCGAAAGCGGGGCCAGTCAAATGCCGGGCCAGGATCGGTTTTTCTCGCCGGAGCGATATCACTGTGTCCGGTAATGTTATCGGCGATTGCCGGGTAGAGTCCGATAAGCGTACGGGTCACAGCCGCTAACTGTTGATACTGTGAGTCGGTGTAGGGCGTAGTATCCGTGCCTTCCAGCTCGATCCCAATGGAGAAATCGTTGCACCGTTCGCGCCCGTGATACATCGACACCCCGGCATGCCAGGCGCGCTTATCAAAAGGAACATACTGAACCACCTCACCATCACGACGAATCAGACAGTGAGCCGACACGCGCAAATGCGCAATCTCAGCGAAGAAAGGATGGGCATTGGGATCTATCGTTCCCGTGAATAACGCATCGATCCACGGGCCGCCAAATTCACCCGGCGGGAGACTAATATTATGAACCACCAGCAGTGTGGGCTTTTCATCCTCCGGGCGGCAATCGTGGTGCGGCGAGGGTACACGCCGCGCATCCACCAGCCATCCGTTTTCTAACAACATGCTGGAACTCCTTCTGTATGGTGCAATGACTCGGTTCAGAGTAGCATGTTTCAATATTATGATTCGTTACCAATTTGGAGTTTTATCATGCCGCCTCGCCGCTATAACCCCGACCACCGACGTGAAGCACTTCTGGAACGTATTAATATGGATATTCCGGCAAGCGTTGCCCATGCGTTAAAAGAAGACCTTGGGGGTGACGTGAATGCCGATAAAGACATTACCGCACAATTATTGCCAAAAGAGACACGTTCCCACGCGGTCATTATTACCCGTGAAGAGGGCGTTTTTTGCGGCAAGCGTTGGGTTGAAGAGGTATTTACTCAACTGGCGGGCGATGATGTGCAGGTGACCTGGCACGTTGAAGATGGTGATGCGATTACAGCCAATCAGCCGCTGTTCGAGCTGGACGGTCCCTCGCGCGTCTTGCTGACCGGCGAACGCACCGCGCTCAATTTTGTACAAACGCTCTCTGGCGTCGCCAGCGAAGTGCGTCGCTATGTTGACCTCCTGGCCGGCACCCACACTCAGTTGCTGGATACCCGCAAAACGCTGCCAGGCCTGCGCACTGCGCTGAAGTACGCGGTGCTCTGTGGCGGCGGCGCCAACCATCGACTGGGCTTATCCGATGCCTTCCTGATCAAAGAGAACCACATTATTGCGTCGGGTTCCGTGCGCCAGGCCGTTGAGAAAGCCTTCTGGCTGCACCCGGATGTCCCTGTTGAAGTGGAAGTCGAAAGCCTGGAAGAGCTGGAGCAGGCCATTAAGGCCGGGGCCGATATCATCATGCTCGACAACTTCGAAACTGAGCAGATGCGCGAGGCGGTAAAACTGACTAACGGCCGCGCCCAGCTTGAAGTTTCCGGGAACGTCACGTTCGACACGATCCGTGAATTCGCCGAAACCGGTGTGGACTACATCTCCGTCGGCGCGCTGACCAAACACGTTCGCGCCCTTGACCTCTCCATGCGCTTTAAATAAGACGCTTTCCCTCTCCGCCCGGAGAGGGGAATTTCAGTCTTGCTCGCAAATCCGTTGTTCTTCCCTGCAACACTGCATGAATTCTCTGAAGCCCCTTTCCCGTTCCCTTTTTTGCCCCTCGTTTCTCTCCTTTCCCGCTGCCAGAGTAGCGCCACTTTGCATAAGGAGCAGATATGGACAGACAACAAGGATTCACACTCATTGAGCTGATGGTGGTCATTGGCATTATTGCGATTCTGAGCGCCATCGGCGTTCCCGCCTATCAGAACTACCTGCGTAAAGCCGCCCTCACCGATATGCTGCAAACCTTCATTCCCTATCGCACTGCCATTGAGCTTTGCGCGCTCGATCACGGTGGCGTGGAGAGCTGTGACGCAGGCAGTAACGGCATCCCTTCCCCGACCACGACGCGTTACGTCTCAGCAATGAACGTGGCAAAAGGGATCGTGACCTTGACGGGTCAGGAGAGTCTCAACGGACTGACGGTGACCATGACGCCACAGTGGAATAACGGCAACGGTATGACAGGCTGGACGCGTGACTGCAACATCAGTGCTGACAGCGAGCTTAAGCAGGCCTGTGAAGACGTCTTCCGCTTCGACAATAACTGAGGGGCGGACAATGAACACCGATCAACTCGTGGCACTTTGCCTTCGCCATCATGCTCTGCTGCTCACCAGCGACAGTGACATGGTCAGCATCGCCGTCGTGGGAAGCCCCGCACCTGAACTGATGGAAGCCCTGCGCTTCGCAACGCAGAAACGGATTGATATCGAGTGCTGGAGCGCTGAACGCATGGAAAAGCATCGGCAGTTAAGCGCGCAATCACATCTGCCTAACGTTTCGCAGGCACATTCCGCGGTGGATATCCTCAACCACACGCTGCAACAGGCGATAAACCAGCGCGCCTCCGACATCCATATTGAACCGATGGAGCACGCGTGCCAGATTCGCTTACGTATCGATGGCGTACTTTGCCCGCAACCTCCGCTTTCCGCCGCGCTGGCAACGATGCTCAGCGCCCGGTTAAAAGTGCTGGGTAATCTGGATATTGCTGAACGCCGCTTACCGCAGGATGGTCAGTTTACCATTGAGCTGACAAACGAGCCGGTCTCGTTTCGTATCGCCACGCTTCCCTGCAACGGCGGTGAGAAAATTGTGCTGCGACTGCTGCATCAGGTTCAGCAGGCTCTTGAACCGAAAGCACTCGGCATGAGTGCTGAGCAGCTGGCCTGTTTTACTGCGTCACTGCACCAGCCTCAGGGGCTGATTCTGGTTACCGGCCCCACAGGCAGCGGCAAAACCGTCACCCTCTATAGCGCGTTACAGGCGCTTAACACCCCTGACGTCAACATCTGCAGCGTAGAGGATCCCATTGAAATCCCGCTTGCGGGATTGAATCAGACGCAGATTAACCCGCGAGCGGGCCTGACATTTCAGAGCGTGCTAAGGGCGCTGCTGCGTCAGGATCCGGATATCATTATGGTCGGCGAAATTCGTGATGGCGAAACGGCAGAGATCGCTATTAATGCCGCGCAGACCGGGCACCTGGTATTGTCGACGCTGCATACCAACTCGACAACGGAAACCCTGATTCGCCTGGAGCAGATGGGCGTCGCGCGCTGGATGATCTCTTCCGCACTCTCTATGGTGATTGCCCAACGGCTGGTTCGGCGTCTTTGTCCACATTGCCGACAGCAAAACGGGGAGCATTCGGGCTTACCCCGCCCGGTTTGGCCGCGACCACTTCCCCGCTGGCAACCCACAGGCTGCGATCGTTGCTACCACGGTTTTTACGGCCGGGTAGCGATTTTTGAAGTACTGGCAATCGACAACCCTCTGCGCCAGGCAATTGCCAGCGGGGCAGGCACCGAGGTGATAGAAGCCAGTGCCCGGCAGGCAGGGTTAATCTCGCTGTTTGAACACGGCTGTATGGCCATTGAGCAAGGGCTAACCACGCTCGAAGAGTTATTGCGTGTTTTGGGTATGCCCGATGGCCACTAATCACCTCTGGCGCTGGCGAGCCCTCTCCACAGAAGGAGAACCCCGAAGCGGAACACTCTGGGCCACAGACCGCAACGCGGCCTTCACCAGGCTAATGCGGAACAACCTGCATCCTCTGGCCCTCTCTCGATACCCTCAGAGACACCGCTGGCGTCCTCATCACTGCTACGAGATGTTTCGCCAGCTCGCCACGCTGCTGCAGGCCGGACTAACGCTTGCGCATAGCCTGCAAATGCTGGCAGACCAGCATCCATCAGAACCGTGGCGGGCACTGCTGCAAAGCGTTGCCGATGAACTCAGTGAAGGGTGCCCTTTTTCTGAGGCGCTCAGGCGGTGGCCCGCGGTCTTTACCCCATTGCATATCTCAATGGTAAAAACCGGTGAGCTGACAGGGAAGCTGGAAGAGTGCTGTCGCCAGCTCGCCCGGCAACAAAAAGCGCAGCAGCAGCTCGGTCAGAAAGTGAAAAAAGCGCTGCGCTACCCGGCGATCATCCTGACGCTGGCGGTACTCGTCGTACTCGCCATGGTTACTTTGGTGTTGCCCGAGTTCGCCGCAATCTACAAAACGTTTAACACCCCCCTTCCGGCGCTGACGCGGATGGTGATGGGTATATCCGCTTTTATGCAGTCCTACGCCCTCGCACTGTTCGCGGTGCTGCTTGTTCCGGTAGCCGCCGCCTGGACTCTGCGTCACACGCCTCGCTGGCAGCGATTTCTTCTGCATCTACCTGTAATGGGGGCGCTGGCGAAAGGGCAAAAGCTGGGGCAGATCTTTACCGTACTGTCGCTCACACAGCAGGCAGGCATTGCCTTTTTACAGGGGCTTGAGAGCGCAGAAGAGACAGTCGAAAGCCGCTACTGGCAAGGGATCCTTCGCAGAATACGCGAAGATATTGAAAAAGGGCTTCCCGTCTGGTCATCCTTTCAGAAAGCGGCAATGTTTACCCCGCTCTGTATTCAGCTTTTACGAACGGGCGAAATGTCAGGTTCACTGGACATCATGCTGGCAAACCTTGCTCGTCATCATACGGAGCAAACTTTTCAGTTGGCCGACAATCTGGCAGCACTCCTGGAGCCGTTACTACTGGTTGTCACGGGGATCATCATCGGCACGCTAGTGGTGGCAATGTATTTGCCCATTTTCCATTTGGGGGATGCGATGAGCGCGGGATAGCCAATAGTGCTGGCGCACGGACATGCGCCAGCGAAAACCATTACAGGCTATTGAAAACGCGGTTTTCCTGCTCCTGAACGCGAATAAACGTCGTACGTTTCGTCAGCTCTTTCAGACGGGAGGCACCCACGTAGGTACAGGCTGAGCGCAGGCCGCCCAGGATGTCGCGCGCGGTGTTTTCAACCGGGCCACGCAGAGGCAGCTTCACGGTTTTGCCTTCTGCCGCACGGTATTTTGCCACACCACCAACGTGACGGGTCATTGCAGACTCAGAGCTCATACCGTAGAACAGCATGAATTTCTCGCCGTTTTCTTCCACCACGGTGCCGCCGCTCTCTTCATGACCGGCCAGCATACCGCCGAGCATCACGAAGTCTGCGCCACCGCCAAACGCCTTCGCCACATCGCCCGGCATGGTGCAACCGCCGTCACTGATGATCTGGCCGCCCAGGCCATGCGCCGCATCGGCACATTCGATAACGGCGGACAGCTGCGGATACCCAACGCCGGTTTTGACGCGCGTGGTGCATACGGAGCCAGGCCCAATGCCCACTTTCACGATGTCGGCACCGGAGAGGATCAGCTCCTCACACATTTCACCGGTCACCACGTTGCCCGCGATGATGGTTTTCGTTGGCCAGGCCTCACGCGCCTTGCTGACGAACTGCACGAAATGCTCGGAGTAACCGTTCGCCACATCAATACACACAAAATTGAGCGCCGGGTTCGCATTCAGGATCTGTTTGGTCTTCTCGAAATCGGCATCAGAGGTGCCGGTGGAGACCATCACATGCTTCACCACATCCGCAGAGGCGGATGCAACAAACGCATTCCACTCTTCCGGGCTGTAGTGTTTGTGCACTGCGGTGAGAATATCGAACTGCGCCAGGGCGGTTGCCATCCCGAAGGTGCCCACCGTATCCATATTGGCGGCGATAATCGGCACGCCAGACCAGGTCTGACCGGAATGTTTAAAGGTGAATTGACGTTCGAGTTCAACGTCTGAGCGACTTTTCAGTGTAGAGCGTTTAGGGCGGATAAGAACGTCTTTGAAACCTAACTTCAGATCTTCTTCGATACGCATGTGCGGATTCCTGGGGTTAGAGGCAAATATGTTAAAAGCACAACTCCAGTGACGCTATCATACGCACTAATACCTGCTCCGCAAGACTGCGAAATTCTCTTTTTTTACGCTACAATCCTATAAATTTACCTGGTAAAAAGCCGGTAAACAGGGCTAAACAGTGGCTGACGCACGTTTGAAATTTAACCAACTGATTTTAATAATGAATAATTCCCAGGATTTGATTTAATGGGGTATATCGTCGCATTAACCGGCGGCATCGGTAGTGGCAAAAGTACCGTTGCGGACGCATTTTCTCGTCTGGGTATCACGATTATTGATGCCGATATCATTGCCCGTCAGGTGGTAGAGCCCAATACACCCGCGCTAAAAGCCATCGAAAACCATTTTGGTCCGGCAATTATCAGTGCAGATGGCACGCTAAATCGCCGCAAGCTACGCGAATGCATTTTTTCCGATTCTGCGGAAAAACTCTGGCTTAATGCCCTGCTCCACCCCATTATCCACCAGGAAACTCAGCGTCAAATTGCCGCAGCCCGCTCGCCGTATGTTCTGTGGGTGGTTCCGCTTCTGGTAGAGAATCAGCTGCACAATAAAGCCGATCGGGTGCTGGTCATTGATGTCTCGCCTGAAACGCAAATCCAGCGCACCGTGACGCGCGATCGTGTCTCGCGCGAACAGGCTGAACAAATTCTTGCCGCTCAGGCCACGCGCGCTCAGCGCCTTGCCGTTGCGGATGATGTTATTGATAATAACGGCGCACCAGATGCCATTGCATCGGATGTTGCCCGCCTGCATGCGCAGTATTTGACGTTCGCCGCGCAGGCCGTTGCACAGGAAAAACCATAATGTCGACCCACATCCTTTTTGAGCATCCGCTCAACGAAAAAATGCGTACCTGGCTGCGTATCGAATTTCTGATTCAACAACTTTCACAACATTTGCCCGTCAGCGATCATGCCACTGCGTTGCACTTCTTCCGCAACGTGGGGGATCTGCTGGATGTCATTGAGCGGGGCGACGTCCGCACAGAGCTTCTGAAAGAACTGGAGCGCCAGCAGCGTAAATTACAGGCCTGGGCCGAAGTGCCGGGCGTGGATCAGAGCCGCATTGATTCACTTCGTCAGCAGCTTAAAAACAGCAGCAGTACGCTGATGGCCGCACCTCGTGTCGGGCAATTTTTGCGAGAAGATCGCCTGATCGGCCTGGTGCGCCAGCGCCTGAGTATTCCTGGTGGCTGCTGTAGTTTCGACCTGCCAACGCTGCATATGTGGCTGCATATGCCGCAAGCACAGCGTGATGCGCAGGTGAACAGCTGGCTGGAAAGTCTCGCCCCCATGCACCAGACGCTGTCGCTCATTCTCGACCTCATCCGTAACTCGGCGCCGTTCCGCAAGCAAACCAGCCTGAACGGTTTCTATCAGGATAACGGCGATGATGCCGATCTTCTGCGTCTGAATTTATCGCTCGGCGAGCAGCTTTATCCACAGATTTCCGGGCATAAGAGTCGTTTTGCGATCCGCTTTATGCCTCTGGACAGCGAGAATGGCACCGTGCCGGAACGCCTCGATTTTGAACTGGCCTGTTGTTAAGGAGTGCCGATGTCTGAAGTGACCACCGTAAACTGCCCCACCTGCGGTAAAACCGTTGTATGGGGCGAAATGAGTCCGTTCCGTCCATTCTGCTGCAAGCGCTGTCAGTTAATTGACCTTGGAGAATGGGCGGCGGAAGAGAAACGTATTCCGAGCAAAGGCGATCTCTCGGACAGCGATGACTGGAGCGAAGAGCAGCAATAGCTTTAAAGCCTGCTGGCGCTTCGCTTAGCAGGCCTACAGGTCGTCCGTCAGTCGGGATATGACGGGCGCATTTGCCGGTGGGAATTTATCGGCATCACTGGCCTGAAGCTCCACCCAGTTACCGGGTTGCCCCTCTTTTCCCCAGGGGTCGCCTTCCCAGTTTTCGACCAGCCAGAACCAAAGCGTGATGTGCCTGTCCGGAAACTGATATTCGAGCTTATCGAACAGCGTTGCGCCAACTGGCGTAATCCCTACCTCTTCCTGAAGCTCACGTACCAGCGCCTCTTCCGGCGTCTCCCCTGATTCGATTTTCCCACCGGGAAACTCCCATTTGTTCGCCATATGGGCATCGGCAGCGCGCTGAGTAATGAAGATTTGGTTTTGCGGGTTGCGAATAATCCCGACGGCAATTTGCAGTATTTTCATATTATCACTTCCATAAAAAAGGCGCAGATATCTGCGCCTTTTCATTGTCTTATGAACTTAGCTCAGACGGCCGTGGCAGGCCTTATATTTTTTACCGGAACCACACGGGCACGGATCGTTACGACCCACTTTACGATCGCCAGTCTGCGCGGCGATCGCCGCTGCAGCTTCGCTCTCGTCAGTCTGGTGGCTCAGCTGTTGCATCTGCGCCAGACGCTCAGCTTCTTCACGACGCTGTTGTTCCATCGCTTCCACTTCTTCCGGCATACGTACCTGAACTTTGCTCAGGGTGCTGATCACTTCATACTTCAGCGACTCCAGCATAGACGCAAACATGGAGAAGGATTCACGCTTGTACTCCTGCTTCGGATCTTTCTGCGCATAGCCACGCAGGTGAATACCCTGACGCAGGTAGTCCATTGCCGCCAGGTGCTCTTTCCACAGGGAGTCCAGCGTCTGCAGCATCACACCTTTTTCGAAGTGACGCATCATCTCAGCGCCAACCACTTCTTCCTTACGCTTATAAACGTCCAGCGCGGTTTCAAAGATACGTTCGCGCAGCGTCTCTTCGTGCAGTTCAGGCTCTTTGTCCAGCCACTCTTTGATAGGCAGATCGAGGTCAAAGTCGTTCTTCAGACGTTCCTGCAGGCCTTCTATATCCCACATCTCTTCCAGAGACTGCGGTGGAATATGCCCGTCAATGGTCGCTTTGAACACATCTTCGCGAATGCTGTTGATGGTTTCGCTCACGTCGGACACGTCCAGCAGTTCGTTACGCTGGGTGTAGATCGCACGACGCTGATCGTTCGCGACGTCATCATACTCCAGCAGCTGCTTACGAATATCAAAGTTGCGGCTTTCCACTTTACGCTGCGCGTTGGCAATCGCTTTAGTGACCCACGGGTGCTCGATGGCTTCGCCTGGTTTCATGCCCAGTTTACGCATCATGCCGGACACGCGGTCGGAGGCGAAAATACGCATCAGCGCATCTTCCATAGACAGGTAGAAGCGAGAAGAACCGGCATCCCCCTGACGGCCCGCACGGCCACGCAGCTGGTTGTCGATACGACGAGATTCGTGACGCTCGGTACCAATAATGTGCAAACCACCGGAAGCCAGAACCGCGTCGTGACGTACCTGCCAGTCGGCTTTGATTTGTGCAATCTGTTCTGGCGTTGGGTTTTCCAGCTCAGCAACCTCAGCCTGCCAGCTACCGCCCAGCATAATATCGGTACCACGACCCGCCATGTTGGTAGCGATGGTCACGGCAGCCGGATAACCCGCCTGAGCAACGATATCCGCTTCTTTAGCGTGGAACTTGGCGTTCAGAACGTTGTGTTTAATGCCTGCTTTCGTCAGCTCATTGGAAACCACTTCGGATTTCTCGATGGAGATAGTCCCCACCAGAACCGGCTGCCCATTGGCAGTACGGTCGCGAATATCTTCGATGATTGCCTGAATTTTTTCCGCTTCGGTCATGTACACCAGGTCCGGCATATCCTTACGGATCATTGGACGGTTGGTTGGAACGACAACGGTATCCAGCTTGTAGATGGAGCTGAATTCAAACGCTTCGGTATCAGCAGTACCGGTCATGCCCGCCAGCTTCTCGTACAGACGGAAGTAGTTCTGGAAGGTGATGGACGCCAGGGTCTGGTTTTCATTCTGAATATCCACACCTTCTTTGGCTTCCACAGCCTGGTGCAGACCGTCAGACCAGCGACGTCCCTGCATGGTACGGCCGGTGTGTTCATCGACGATGATGACTTCGCCGTCTTTCACAATGTAGTCGACGTCACGGGTGAACAGCGCGTGGGCGCGCAGTGCAGCCGTTACGTGGTGCATCAGCATGATGTTGCTCGGAGAGTACAGGGACTCGCCCTCTTCCATAATGCCTTCAGCGACCAGCAGCTCTTCAATTTTCACCAGACCGCGCTCGGTCAGGTTCACCTGGCGCGCTTTTTCATCAACGGAGAAGTGACCTTCACCCTGGAAGGTGTCGGAGTCTTCTTTCTCCTGACGCAGCAGGTGCGGAATGATTTTGTCGACTTTGCGGTACATCTCAGAGCTGTCTTCGGCAGGGCCGGAGATGATCAGCGGGGTACGCGCTTCATCGATCAGGATGGAGTCCACCTCATCCACCAGCGCGTAGTGCAGTTTACGCTGGACGCGCTCTTCAGGGCTGAAGGCCATGTTGTCACGCAGGTAGTCGAAGCCGTATTCGTTGTTGGTGCCGTAGGTGATGTCCGCGTTATACGCTTCACGCTTGGCTGGCGCAGGCAGGCCGGACATGTTGATGCCGACCGTCATGCCGAGGAATTCGAACAGTGGACGGTTGTTTTCGGCGTCACGCTGGGCCAGATAGTCGTTGACGGTAACCACGTGAACGCCTTTACCAGTCAGCGCGTTCAGGTAAGCCGGCAGCGTTGCGGTCAGTGTTTTACCTTCACCAGTACGCATTTCCGCGATGCAGCGCTCGTTAAGCACCATACCACCCAGCAGCTGAACGTCGAAGTGACGCATGCCAAACACACGTTTACTCGCTTCACGCACTACGGCGAAGGCTTCCGGGATCAGGCTTTCTAAGGTTTCCCCTTTTTCCAGACGCGCGCGGAATTCCACGGTTTTTGCTTTCAGCTCGTCATCGGAGAGCTTCTCCATCGCCGGTTCCATACCGTTGATGACAGCGACAGCTTTGCGCATACGGCGCAGTGTACGATCGTTACGACTACCAAAAACTTTAGTTAATAATTTGATTAGCATAATAAATTCTCAAACGCCCCATCGTGGGCAGATAAATTAAGGTATTGAAAAAGTTAATTTAGCTGAGGCGTTGCGGCCCGGCGCGGATGCCGTGGGCCTGGCTAATCCAGGTTGATACAGAGAATGAGACTGACGGAGTGAGCACAGTTTGCGCCGTCTGGCGAACCATGACCGGCGGCTGGCCGTCCTGCGTGAGCAACGCGTTGAGCGTATCCAGCAGGGCAAGGTGCTGTGCCTGTACCGGCAACGTCTCTTCGGCAACAGGCATTGTCTGCGGCGCCATCGCAAATGACAGATGACGAATGACCGTGCGGATAGCGTGCTGGTGCCAGTAATCAACGGAGAAATTCGGGCGACGACTGGCTTCAAGCCACGCGAGGTTAGTAAAGTTAACCCGCGTGTTGAGATCGTGTTTGGTTGTGGAGGTTTTCGCTGGCGTCGCCGCTTCGGCACTGTTGCTGAGCGCAGGCAAGCCGAGACTTGCCGCGACCATCCCCAATAAGAGATGCGGCCAGAAGTATCGTCTGCCAAATTGTCGCCAGCGCGTCAGTATTCCGCTCACTTGCTCCACCACATAAGCCTGCCAGTTACAGGCTAAATTCAGTTATTTTTTTTAAGCGCCCAGATATTACCACTAATGCCGCTACACAACAGCAGGAATGAGGCATCGTTGCAGGGAAAAACGGTCAAGAATGCAGCTAACGCACACATTTTCTGCGCAAGACAAACAAGAGAGAATGCTGAGGCAAACGAAGACGGGTAAAAATAAAAACGACTGGTCTTCCTGGTCGGAGAGAGTACCAGGTTAACCAGTCGATTTTTTACGAAACGGTGTGAACCGTTAAGCCAGAACCGTGCTTGGTGCTTTGAAGGCCAGCGGCAGTTCCGCTTCGTCTTCAAAGGTCACATATTCCCAGGCTTCCTGTTTTGCCAGGACTGCCTGCAACAGTTTGTTGTTCAGTGCATGACCGGATTTAAACGCGGTGAATGCACCAATGATGTTATGACCACACATAAACAGGTCGCCGATCGCATCCAGCATTTTGTGACGCACGAATTCGTCTTCAAAACGCAGGCCGTCTTCGTTCAGTACGCGATAATCGTCAACAACGATGGCACAATCGAAGCTGCCGCCCAGGCACAAGCCGCGGGACTGCAGATATTCGATATCACGCATGAAGCCAAACGTACGTGCGCGGCTAATCTGGCGCATAAACGCATCAGCAGAGAAGTTCATCGCATAGCGTTGGGTGCTTGCATCAATCGCCGGATGGTTAAAGTCGATGGTAAAGTCCAACGAGAAACCATTGTACGGTTTGAATTCAGCCCACTTGTCGCCATCTTCGACACGAACGGTCTCTTTGATGCGAACAAATTTCTTCGCGCAGTTCAGTTCTTCGATGCCGGCATCCAGCAACAGATAAACGAACGGAGCAGCACTGCCATCCATAATCGGGATTTCTGGCGCATCGACTTCAACCATAATGTTGTCGATACCCAGACCCGCCAGGGCGGCGTTCAAGTGCTCTACGGTAGAAATCCGCACGTCATGCTCGTTCACCAGACAAGTACAGAGCATAGTATCACGCACAGATTTGGCATCGGCCGGAAAATCTACCGGTGGATTCAAGTCGGTGCGACGATAGATGACCCCGGTATTGGCCGGCGCAGGGCGTAACGTCAGTGTGACTTTCTTGCCGGTATGTAAACCGACACCCGTCGCCTGAACGATACGTTTAAGTGTCCTTTGTTTGATCATCGTATAATCTCGCCAAATTAACTATCCAACCGAAAGTGTATATCACTAACGGTGGGCCAGTTTAGCACAAAGAGCGCAAATCCCCAAATTCCAGCCAATTCTTAGTCAGCTTGCTTACGCAGGAACGCCGGGATATCCAGATAATCTGGCTCTTTCGCCGTTTGCGGCGTTGGGTCGTTGACCACTTTCGCGGCCGGTTTCTGCTCTTGAGTCAGAGGAGACATACCGTGCTGCTGGTAACGATCCATTACCGGTTGCTGAGTCTGTTTGTTGGTCACCAGGGTGATCTCAGGACGCTTGTCCATACCGATACCGGTGGCAACAACAGTTACACGCAGCTCGTCGTTCATTTCCGGGTCGAGAGACGTACCAATTACCACGGTGGCATTGTCAGAGGCGAACGCACGGATAGTGTTACCCACGGTTTCGAACTCATCCAGACGCAGGTCAAAGCCAGCGGTAATGTTGACCAGCACGCCGCGCGCACCAGACAGGTCGATATCTTCCAGCAGTGGAGAAGAGATAGCCATTTCAGCCGCTTCTTCTGCACGGTCTTCACCGCTTGCCACGCCAGAGCCCATCATCGCGTAGCCCATTTCGGACATCACGGTACGAACGTCTGCAAAGTCAACGTTCATCAGGCCAGGACGGGTAATCAGTTCGGCGATACCCTGAACCGCGCCTTTCAGCACGTCGTTTGCCGCGCCGAAGGCGTCCAGCAGGGAGATACCGCGACCCAGAACTTTCAACAGTTTGTCGTTCGGGATGGTGATCAGTGAGTCCACATGCTTGGACAGTTCGGTAATACCCTGCTCCGCGAAAGCCATACGCTTCTTGCCTTCAAAGTTGAAAGGCTTGGTCACGACAGCAACGGTCAGGATACCTAAATCTTTAGCGACTTCTGCGACAACAGGTGCTGCACCGGTACCCGTACCGCCGCCCATACCTGCTGCGATGAAGACCATGTCCGCACCTTCCAGTGCAGCACGCAGGGCTTCACGATCTTCTTCAGCCGCGTTGCGACCGACTTCCGGGTTTGCCCCAGCGCCCAGCCCTTTGGTGATGCCACCGCCGATCTGGATAGTCTGGCCAACTGCTGTTTTACGCAGTGCCTGCGCATCGGTGTTAACCGCAAAGAATTCAACACCTTCAATGCGTTCACGCACCATATGCTCTACGGCGTTACCGCCGCCGCCACCGACGCCGATGACTTTAATCACCGCGTCGTTGGTCAGTTCCATAGGTTCAAACATAATTTCTCTCTCCGTTGTGCCTGTCGCCCGAGACCGCTAATTCTCTCCGGTCTCTTAAAAAAATTAAAACTCTTTTCGCAGCCAGTTGTTCAGTCGTTTGACCCACGACCCCACTGAAACGCGTTTTTCCACTTCTGCTTCACCACTGAGATGAGATTCCTTCCCGTAGTGGAGCAGGCCCACAGCCGTCGAATAGTACGGCTCCTGAGCATAATCCGTTAAACCGGTAATATTCAGCGGCGCACCAATACGCACCTGCGTATGGAACACGCGCTGAGCGCAGGCCGCAAGACCTTCAATTTGCGCTGCCCCGCCGGTTAATACAATCCCCGCCGCGAGATGATGTTTCACACCTTGCTGACGAAGCTGTTCCTGTAACTGTAAAATCTCTTCGTTGACCAGGTTGAGCAGCTCGGTATAACGCGGCTCAATCACCTCTGCCAGCGTCTGACGTTGCAGGCTGCGCGGCGGACGACCGCCCACGCTCGGCACTTCAACGCTCTCATCTTTGCCAACAATTGAACCCAGCGCACAGCCGTGGCGCACTTTAATCGCTTCTGCATCGCTCGGTGGCGTACCAAAAGCGTATGCGATATCGCTGGTCACAACGTTCCCGGCATAAGGGATCACTTTGGTGTGGCGCAGCGCACCGCCTGTATAGACAGCCATGTCCATTGTACCACCACCAATATCGACCACACAGACACCGAGTTCACGTTCGTCTTCGGTCAGCACGGAATAACTTGCCGCCAGACCGGCGAAAATAAGTTGGTCAACTTTCAGGCCACAACGTTCAACGGCTTTTACAATGTTCTTCGCCATATCGTTGTGACATGTGATCAGGTGCACTTTTGCCTGCATACGCACGCCAGACAGACCGACCGGGTTTTTGATCCCTTCCTGATAGTCGATCGCATATTCCTGCGGGATCACGTGCAGTACACGATGTTCATCGCGCACGCGCACGGACTTCGCCGTATGCACCACGTTTTCAACGTCTTCCTGCGTCACTTCTTCTTCGGAAATCGGCACCATACCGATTTCGTTCTGGCAGCTGATGTGCTTGCCAGAAAGGGCCAGATAGACAGAAGAAATCTGGCAATCCGCCATTAATTCAGCCTGATCGATGGCGCGCTGCACGCATTTCACCACCGACTCAAGGTCATTTACCCCACCTTTATCCATACCACGGGACGGGCAACTGCCCACGCCAATGATATTGACCATACCGTCGGGCAGAACTTCCCCTACTAAAGCGGCAACCTTAGCGGTGCCAATCTCCAGTCCAACTACCAGTTTTCTGTCCGTCGCCTTGATCATTGTTGTTCTGCCTGTACCTGTGCCTGATTCTGTTGCTGATTAGGTTCCTCGACCGGAGCCGGCTCCCAACCGACTGCTGCGCCTGAGTCATAGCGCAAATCAACGTAGCTTATCCGTTTGCCGTCCGTCTGCGCCTGCTGCTGTAAAACCGGGTAAAGTTCTACAAAACGCGCCAGACGTTTCATTGTGTCGCCGCGCCCCAGGTTGAGCTTAATGCCGTTCGTCAACGTAAGCTGCCAGGAGCGGCGCGCCGTCATTGCAGCATCTTTTAACGTAAACCTGTCCTTCGCCAGCACCTGACCCATTTCACGAAAACCCTGCAAGACTTCGTTTTCGCTACCTTCAGGGCCATACAACATCGGTAAATTTTGCTTGTTGACACGATCGGATGGGACGCTGAAGGAATTTCCGTCTACGTCAACCATGTGCTGATCATTCCAACGCGCAATGGGCACATATTCAACCAGATGAATCTTCAATTCATCAGGCCATTGCTTTCTGACACTCGCCTGTTTTATCCAGGGCAGACGTTCAATCTGACTCTGAATAATATTGACGTCCTGAGTCATAAAGGTGCCGGGCGATCCCAGCGCCAGAATTGACTGGCGAATATCATCGTTACGCGTGTAGTGACGCTCGCCGGTCACCACCAGCTTTGACAGAGGCAACCGCTGCGCATCTTCCATCCAGCCCAGCACCATCCAGCCGCTGATAAACACGGTGCACAGCACCCCGAGCAGGAAAATAATCCCTGCAAGACGCGTTCCATTACTCCGGCGTGAAGAAGCATATTCTTCTTCGTCATCGCGGTTGCGCGTGTTCAATGCAGCCTGAGACATATCAGCCCGCCTGGTCCAGAATACGTACGACTAACTGAGAGAAGCTCATTCCTGCCTGACGCGCAGCCATCGGCACAAGGCTATGGCTGGTCATTCCCGGAGAGGTATTGGCTTCCAGCAGGTAAAATTGCCCGTCACTGTCCTGCATCACATCAATGCGTCCCCAGCCGCGACACCCAAGAATATTCCAGGCTTTAAGCACCAGGGACTGTAAATCTGCTTCACGCTCAGCTTCCAGACCACAAGGGCAGAAATATTGCGTCTCATCAGAGAGATACTTCGCCTCATAATCATAGAAGACTCCGGCGGGTTGGATGCGAATTGACGGTAAAATTTCTTCGCCAAGCATCGCGACGGTAAATTCCGGCCCGCTGAGCCATTTTTCAATCAGAACTTCTTCATCGTGTTGAAATGCCAATGCTAAAGCCGACGCTAAATCTTCAGCTTTATCGACTTTTGACATTCCTACGCTCGACCCTTCCCGGCTCGGCTTTACAATAACCGGTAAGCCCAGTGCCGCAATGCGTGTATTAACGCTGTCAGACGGGCCCAATTCAAATTCGCGACGCGTCAGCGCCACCCACGGTGCAACCGGTAGCCCCGCGCCCTGCCACAGTAACTTACTGCGCAGTTTATCCATAGAGATGGCAGACGCCATCACGCCGCTGCCGGTGTACGGCATGCCGATCAACTCCAGAAGCCCCTGCAGGGTTCCATCTTCTCCGCCACGGCCATGTAATGCGATAAAGACTTTATCGAAGCCCATTGCTTTTAACTGCGTCACGTCGACCTCTTTTGGATCGACCAGGTGCGCATTGACGCCCCCTTCACGCAGACCCGCCAGTACGGCAGCGCCGGAATTCAGAGAAACCTCGCGCTCGGCGGACGTGCCGCCAGACAGGACAGCAATCTTATCAGCCATGATGCTCATCCTCCTGAGTTTGCGGCTTCAGTTTGATTTCAGCTAAGGTACGGGCGATTTTGCCGATATTTCCCGCACCCTGGATCAGAATCAGATCGTTACCGGTCAGCACCGGTGCCAGAATTTCCGCCACCTGTACCGGGTCAGAAACCAAAATAGGGTCAACTTTACCGCGTCCGCGAATCGTGCGACACAAAGAACGACTGTCAGCCCCCGGAATCGGAGTTTCGCCCGCTGCATAAACATCCAGCATCAGCAGCGTATCCACCTGCGACAGTACGCTGGCGAAATCGTCATACAGATCGCGGGTGCGCGTATAGCGGTGCGGCTGGAAGATCATGACCAGATTTTTTTCAGGCCAGCCAGCGCGTGCAGCTTTGATGGTCGCGTCCACTTCGGTTGGATGGTGGCCGTAGTCATCCACCAGCATAGCGGTGCCGGCTTTACCGTTTACTGCCTCCAGCGGGAATTCACCGAGGAAATCGAAACGACGTCCAGTGCCCTGGAAGCTTTCCAGCGCGCGCAGGATCGCTTCATCATCGATGCCTTCTTCTGTCGCCACCGCCACCGCCGCTGCGGCGTTGAGGGCGTTATGACGCCCTGGCGCATTCAGCGTAACGTGCAGCAGCTCTTTGTCCTGACGCGCCAGCGTGAAGTGCCCCTGCGCACCAACCTGTTTGTACTCTTCCACGCGAACGTCAGCATCCTCACTGAAGCCGTAAGTGGTGATTTGACGCCCCACTCGCGGCAGCAGTTCGCGGATGACCGGGTCATCCACACACATCACCGCGCGGCCATAAAACGGCAGGTTGTGCAGGAAGTTGATAAAGGTCTGCTTTAAATTCTCAAAGTCGCCCTGGTAGGTATCCATATGGTCGGCTTCGATATTGGTGACAATCGCCACCATCGGCTGCAGATGCAGGAACGACGCATCGCTCTCATCTGCTTCCGCAATCAGGTAACGGCTGTGACCCAGACGCGCGTGCACGCCTGCGGCTTTGACCAGACCGCCATTGACGAACGTCGGGTCGAGACCCGCTTCGGCATAAATACTGGAAACCATCGCAGTCGTCGTGGTTTTACCGTGGGTCCCGGCAATCGCGATGCCGTGACGAAAACGCATCAGTTCCGCCAACATTTCAGCACGGCGGATCACCGGAATGCGCGCTTCATGCGCGGCAACGATTTCCGGGTTGTCAGAGGAGATAGCGCTCGATACCACCACCACGCTTGCATCGCGCACGTTTTCAGGGCGATGGTTGAAATAGATAGTCGCCCCAAGCGACGCCAGTTGCTGCGTAACAGGGTTTGGCGCCAGGTCAGACCCGCTGATCTGATAACCTTCGTTAGCTAACACTTCGGCAATACCGCCCATGCCAGCACCACCGATGCCAACAAAGTGAATGTGCCGGACGCGACGCATCTCGGGCACGATTGAACGCAGTTTTGCCAGTTGTTGTGTATTCATTCTCTAAACGCCATCGACTACTTAAAATTCGTGCAGCGCAACACGCGCTGCGAGGGTTAAGCCTGGGCTGCCAGGCTCACTTCTTTTGCCACCCGTTCAGTCGCATCCGGGATTGCCACCGCGCGCGCGCGTTGTGCCATCTCCAGCAATGCATCTCTGTTCCAGCCCGCCAGGGTAGTGGCGACCGCGTCGGCGGTAAATTGTGGCTGTTCAAATATCTTCGCCGCACCGGCTTTCTCAAGCGGCAGCGCGTTCCAGTACTGCTGTCGGTCTTTATGCTGGAACGGGACAAACACCGCGGGCAAACCGGCGGCAGCGATTTCGCTTACCGTCAGTGCGCCAGAGCGGCAAACCACGACATCGGCCCAGGCATAGGCTGCAGCCATATCGTCAATAAATTCGGTCACTTTGTGCTGCGGCTGGCCTTCAGCGGCGTAAGCCTGCTCAACGGTCTGTTGCGCGCCTTTCCCGCTTTGATGCCAAATGGTCACGGCATCACCCAGCTTTGCAGCCACCTGCGGCATCGTCTGGTTTAAAATGCGTGCCCCTTGAGAGCCGCCCACAACCAGAACGCGTACCGGTCCTTCACGCCCCGTCAGGCGGGTGTCCGGCAGCGGCAGCGCCAGTACATCCACACGCACCGGGTTACCCACCACGTCCGCTTTCGGGAACGCACCTGGAAACGCCTGCATAACTTTGGTGGCGATTTTCGCCAGCCACTTGTTGGTCAGACCGGCAATACCGTTCTGCTCATGCAGTACGACGGGAATACCTAGCGACCACGCAGCCAACCCGCCTGGGCCAGAGACGTAGCCCCCCATGCCCAGAACCACATCAGGCTTAAAACGCTTCATGATGGTGCGTGCCTGACGCCAGGCGTTAAAAATTCGCACCGGAGCCAGCAGCAGCGCCTTAAGACCTTTGCCACGAAGGCCGGAAATACGAATAAAGTCGATCTCAATACCGTGCTTCGGTACCAGGTCGGCTTCCATGCGGTCTGCGGTTCCCAGCCAGCGTACCTGCCAGCCCTGCTCCATTAAATGGTGCGCAACCGCCAGCCCCGGGAACACATGTCCGCCGGTACCGCCTGCCATCACCATTAACCGCTTCGGTTGATTCATCGTGAACCTCGTGTAAACGCCTGGGCTTTCTCCAGACGCGTCTCATAATCTATGCGTAACAAAAACATAATGGCCGTCGACATGATCAACAGGCTCGAACCACCATAACTGATCAACGGCAACGTCAGACCTTTGGTCGGCAGCATACCCGCTGCGGCGCCGACGTTAACCAGTGCCTGGAAGCTAAACCAGATCCCAATTGAACAGGCTAAGAAACCTGAGAAGCGGTGATCGATCTCCAGCGCTTTTCGGCCAATCGACATGGCGCGGAAAGCGACGAAGAATACCATTAATAGCGCCAATACCACACCGATATAACCCAGTTCTTCCCCAATAATGGAGAAGATGAAGTCAGTGTGCGCTTCCGGTAAATACTCCAGTTTCTGTACCGAGTTACCCAGCCCTTGCCCCCAAACCTCACCGCGACCAAACGCCATCAGCGACTGCGTCAGCTGATAACCACTGCCGAACGGATCTTCCCATGGGTTCCAGAACGAGGTCACACGGCGGATACGGTAAGGCTCGGCGAGGATCAGCAGCACTACCGCTGAAATCCCCATTCCGATGATGGCGATGAACTGCCACAGCTTGGCCCCTGCCAGGAAAAGCATCGCCAGCGTCGTGACAAACAGCACCACCACGGTACCGAGGTCAGGCTGCGCCAGCAGCAGGATCGCGAGCACCAGAATTACGCCCATCGGTTTTAAGAAGCCGCGAAGGTTATTACGCACTTCGTCGACCTTACGCACCAGGTAGTTCGCCAGGTAGCAGAACAGCGAAAGCTTGGTGAATTCGGCCGGCTGAATACGCAGCGGGCCAAACGCAATCCAGCGCGATGCCCCGTTAACGGAGCTCCCGACAACCAGTACGATCAGCAGCATGATAATTGACGCAATCAGCATCGCCGTACTGTGCCGCTGCCAGAATGCCATCGGCAGACGAAGCGTCACCAGCGCCAGACAGAACGCCAGAATGATGTACAGCCCGTCACGCTTGGCGAACAGGAAAGGATCGTTAGCCAGACGCTGTCCGACGGGCATCGAGGCCGAGGTCACCATGATAAAGCCGATCGCCGCCAGCCCCAGCGTAAGCCAGAACAGGGTGCGGTCGTACATAATCAGGCTATCGGAGTCTTTTTCCCGCGAAGCCATCACCCAGCCTTTCAGTGCCGCAAACAGCCACACCAGAATTCCAAATCCTGGCAGGCGCGGCATTTTCAGGCGAGGGAGAGATAAACGCATCAGCCTAACTCCTTCGCCAGGCGAGTAAAGATATCGCCACGCTGTTCGAAATTCTTAAACTGATCGAGACTCGCGCACGCTGGAGAGAGCAGCACCATATCCCCCGGCTTCACGCGCGGGGCGATCAGCCGCATCGCCTGTTCCATCGTTTCAGTTTGCTCGGCAATCTCCGGGCGTAATTCAGCCAGCTCGCTGCCGTCACGACCGAAACAGTACAGGCGGATGTTATCGCCTGAAAGATACGGCTTCAGGGTGGAGAAATCAGCGGATTTGCCGTCACCGCCCAACAGCAGATGCAGGGTACCGTCAACATGCAGACCGTTCAGCGCGGCCTCCGTACTTCCCACGTTGGTGGCTTTGGAGTCGTTAATCCAGCGCACGCCGTTGTGCTCCAGCGCCAGCTGGAAACGGTGCGCCAGACCGGAAAACGTGGTTAACGCTTTCAGGCTGGAAGAGCGCGGCAGGCCAACAGCATCCGCCAGCGCCAGTGCTGCCAGAGCATTTGTGTAGTTATGCTGGCCGGAGAGCTTCATCTCTTTCACGTTCAGCACTTTCTCACCTTTCACGCGCAGCCAGGTTTCACCCAACTGACGGTTCAGATGATAATCCCCCATGGTGATACCGAAGCTAATGCAGCGATCGTCCGCGCCGCGCACCGGCATGGTCAGCGCATCATCGGCGTTAACCACGCAGACTTTGGCATTTTCATACACGCGCAGCTTGGCGGCGCGGTACTGCTGAAGACCAAATGGGTACCTGTCCATATGATCTTCGGTCACGTTAAGGATCGTCGCGGCAGCTGCGCGCAGGCTGGAGGTGGTTTCCAGCTGGAAGCTGGAAAGCTCAAGGACATACAGCTCGCAGCCTTTGTCCAGCAGCATCAGTGCGGGCAGACCGATATTACCGCCCACGCCGACGTTCATGCCTGCGGCTTTCGCCATTTCGCCCACCAGAGTGGTGACGGTGCTTTTACCATTAGAACCGGTAATCGCAATAACGGGCGCCTGCACTTCACGGCAGAACAGCTCGATATCACCGACAATCTCCACCCCCGCATCAGCCGCAGCGCTGAGTGAAGGGTGCGCCAGCGCCATCCCCGGGCTGGCGACAATCAGATCGGCGGCCAGCAGCCAGTCATCATTCAGACCACCAAGGTGGCGTTCAACCTGTTCCGGCAGCTTGTCCAGACCCGGCGGAGAGACACGCGTATCCATCACGCGCGGCGTCACGCCACGCGCAAGGAAAAAGTCCACGCAGGAAAGGCCGGTAAGGCCCAACCCGATGATAACGACTTTTTTACCCTGGTAATCTGCCATGATTAACGTACCTTCAGCGTTGCCAGGCCAATCAGCACCAGCATCAGCGAAATAATCCAGAAGCGCACAATCACGCGCGGCTCCGGCCAGCCTTTCAGTTCATAGTGGTGGTGAATCGGCGCCATACGGAAGATGCGCTGACCGCGCAGCTTGAAGGAGCCGACCTGCAAAATCACCGACAGGGTCTCGACCACAAACACACCGCCCATGATCACCAGCAGGAACTCCTGACGCAGCAGCACGGCGATGATGCCCAGTGCGCCGCCCAGCGCCAGAGAACCGACGTCGCCCATAAAGACCTGCGCCGGATAGGTGTTGAACCACAGGAAGCCCAGCCCCGCGCCGACAATCGCCGTACAGACGATCACCAGCTCACCCGCGTGTCGCAGATAAGGGATGTGCAGGTAGTTAGCAAAGTTCATGTTACCGGTCGCCCACGCCACCAGTGCAAAACCGGCCGCCACAAAGACGGTTGGCATAATGGCCAGACCATCCAGGCCATCGGTCAGGTTGACGGCGTTGCCGGTTCCGACGATCACAAAGTAGGCCAGCAGGATATAGAACAGCCCCAGCTGCGGCATGACGTCTTTAAAGAACGGCACCACCAGCTCGGTCGCGGGCGTGTCTTTTCCTGCCAGATAGAGCGCGAAGGCCACACCAAGCGCGATCACCGACATCCAGAAGTACTTCCAGCGGGCAATCAGGCCTTTAGTGTCTTTGCGAACGACTTTGCGGTAATCATCCACAAAACCAATGATCCCATAGCCCACCAGCACGGTAAGCACGCACCAGACGTATGGGTTAGACGGATACGCCCACAGCAGCACGGAGACAACGATCGCAGTCAGGATCATAATCCCGCCCATGGTCGGCGTACCGCGTTTACTGAAGTGCGACTCAGGACCGTCGTTACGCACCACCTGGCCGAAAGAGAGTTTTTGCAGACGGGCAATCATGCGCGGGCCCATCCACAATGAGATGAACAGCGCAGTCAGCAGGCTGACGATGGCACGAAACGTCAGATAGGAAAAGACGTTAAAGCCTGAATAATATTTGACCAAGTGTTCGGCCAGCCAAACTAACATGTCCCGTTCTCCTGTAATGCGTGCACAACCTCTTCCATGGCGGCACTACGTGAACCTTTCACTAACACAGTCACAATTTGTTTTTCTGTAATCAACGCCTTCAGGCGCTCAATCAACGCAGCTTTATCGGCAAAATGTTCGCCAACGCCGCTGGCACGGCTAATCGCCTCGCTCAGTTTTCCTGCGCTCAGCACACAGTCCAGCCCTGACGCTTTCGCCGCTTCCCCGACCTGGATATGACAGGCTTCGCTTTCGTCGCCCAGCTCGGCCATATCGCCGACCACCATGACGCGGTAGCCCGGCATTTCAGATAACACCTGCACCGCCGCCGTCATTGAGCCAACGTTCGCGTTATAAGAGTCATCCAGCAGCAGCTTGTTTTCCGCAAGCGGGATCGGGAACAGGCGTCCCGGCACGGCTTTTAACGTTGCCAGCCCGGTTTTAATCGCCTCATGCGACGCGCCCACGGCCGTCGACAACGCCGCAGCCGCAAGCGCATTGGCGATGTTATGGCGACCCGGCAGCGGTAACAGCACGTCTACGTCACCCGTTGGGGTCGTGAGCGTGAACTCTGTACCGTGCGACGTCACATGAATATTGGTCGCGGTAAAATCACTGTTGGCCGCATTCGGCGAGAAGCGCCAGGTTTTACGCGAGCCAATGATGTTCTGCCAGTTCAGCCAGTCGTTGTTGTCGGCATTGAGAATGGCAATACCGTCAGCGGGCAGACCGGTGTAGATCTCGCCTTTCGCTTTCGCCACGCCTTCCAGCGAGCCAAAGCCTTCCAGATGTGCCGCCGCCAGGTTATTCACCAGCGCCGCTTCCGGGCGCGTCAGGCTCACGGTCCAGGCGATTTCCCCCTGGTGGTTTGCTCCTAACTCGATCACCGCAAATTCATGTTCGTTGGTCAGGCGAAGTAATGTCATCGGCACGCCGATGTCATTATTGAGGTTGCCCGCGGTATAAAGTGTATTGCCGCACTGGCTGAGGATCGCCGCCGTCATCTCTTTCACTGACGTTTTGCCTGATGATCCGGTTAGCGCGACAACGCGAGCTGGCACCTGCTGACGAACCCAGGCGGCCAGTTCACCGAAGGCGAGACGCGTATCTTTCACTACAATTTGCGGCAGTTCGATATCGAGTTTACGGCTGACCAGCAGCGCGCCAGCGCCGTTTTCTTTAGCCTGCCCGGCAAAATCATGCGCGTCAAAACGCTCGCCTTTCAGCGCCACAAACAGACAACCCGCGGTCACTTTGCGGGTGTCGGTGGTTACCGCGTCAATGGTCAGATCTGGACCCAACAGTTCGCCGTGCAGTACCGCAGCCGCCCGGCTTAAGGTGATGCTAATCATGCGACGACTCCCAGCAGACGCGCTGCCGTTACGCGGTCGGAGTAGTCCAGACGACGATTGCCAACAATCTGATAATCTTCGTGGCCTTTACCTGCCAGCAGAACCACATCATTTTCTTTGGCCTGCATGATGGTGTTGGTCACGGCTTCCGCACGGCCCTCCACTACGCGGGCGCGACCGGCGTCCAGCATGCCCGCCAGAATGTCGTTGATGATGGCGCGCGGCTCTTCCGTGCGCGGGTTGTCATCGGTTACTACCGGAATATCCGCGAACTGTTCCGCAATCGCGCCCATCAGCGGGCGTTTGCCTTTATCGCGATCGCCGCCGCAGCCAAACACGCACCAGAGCTTCCCTGTGCAGTGCAGGCGCGCCGCTTCCAGTGCTTTTTCCAGCGCATCCGGCGTGTGGGCATAATCGACAACCACGGTCGGCTTGCCCGGCGCGCTGAACACTTCCATACGGCCGCATACAGGCTGCAGACGCGCTGAGGTTTTCAGCAGTTCAGCCATCGGGTAGCCCAGCGCCAGCAGCGTTGCCAGGGCCAGCAGCAGGTTGCTGACGTTAAAGGCGCCCATCAGGCGGCTTTCAATTTCACCTTCACCCCAGGAAGAGGCAAAGCGGATTGTCGCCCCGCTGTCGTGATAATTCACCTCAACCGCCTTCAGCCAGCGGCCGTGGCAGTTCGGATTGATATGGTCTTCCATCGACACCGCAACCGCATCCGGCAGCTTCGCCAGCCAGCGGCGGCCCACTTCGTCGTCGGCGTTGATGATGGCTTGTCCGTAATGGTGAGTCGAGAAAAGCAGCCATTTCGCGGCTTCGTAATGCTCCATATCACCATGATAATCAAGATGATCGCGGCTCAGGTTGGTAAACACAGAGGCGGCAAACTTCAGCGCCGCAACACGATGCTGTACCAGACCGTGCGAAGAAACTTCCATCGCAGCAAAGGTTGCCCCCTGCCCTGCCAGACCGGCAAGAACATGCTGTACGTCAACTGCCGAGCCGGTGGTGTTTTCCGTTGGGCTGACTTTGCCCAGCAGGCCGTTACCCACGGTGCCCATTACCGCGCCGGTTTCACCCAGCAACTGGGCCCATTGCGCCATCAGCTGCGTGGTGGTGGTTTTTCCGTTCGTGCCCGTCACGCCAACCAGACGCAGCTGGTCGGAAGGTTCGTGATAAAAACGTCCTGCCAGAGCAGAAAGACGTTCATTCAACTGGCTGAGATAGATAACCGGCACACCGTGCATTTCACGGATCTCACCGTCGGTTGCCTCATCTTTGGCCTCAGCAATAATGGCAGCAACACCTTGCGCAATCGCCTGCGGGATATAACGACGCCCGTCCGCCTGATGACCGACCACCGCCACAAAAAGATCGCCAGAAGCCGCAACGCGGCTGTCCAGTACCATCTCTCGCAGTGCTCGCTCCGGTGCATTTGGCACCCACGGAGCGAGAAGGTCGCGCAAATTACGATCTGCCACCTGTACCCTCGCCTTGATTAATTACAAATTCACTTTTTTCGCCCGTCGCCAGCGCATCCGGTTCAATGTTCATGGTACGTAACACGCCGCCCATGATAGCCCCGAACACAGGCGCGGAGACGGCGCCGCCGTAGTATTTACCCGCCTGTGGATCGTTTATGACGACCACCAGCGCAAAACGCGGATTGCTTGCAGGCGCTACGCCTGCGGTATAGGCAATGTATTTGTTGATGTAGCGGCCGTCTGGCCCCACCTTTTTCGCTGTACCGGTTTTAATGGCAATGCGATAGCCTTTGATCGCCGCCTTCACGCCGCCGCCGCCGGGCAGCGCCACGCTTTCCATCATGTGCACAACGGTACGAACGATGGATTCCGGGAAGATACGCTCGCCCGGAACCGGGGGATCAACTTTGGTAATCGACAGCGGGCGATAGACGCCATAGCTGCCAATCGTTGCGTAGACTCGCGCTAACTGTAACGGAGTTACCATTAGCCCATAGCCGAAAGAGAAGGTGGCCCTCTCTATGTCAGACCACCGTTGTTTTTGAGGATATAAGCCACTGCGTTCTCCGACCAACCCCAAATTGGTCGCCTTTCCCAGTCCAAAACGTGAGTAAGTCTCTACTAACGCTGAGGACGGCATCGCTAACGCCAGCTTTGAAACACCGACGTTACTCGACTTCTGTAACACCCCGGTCAGGGTCAATTCGCTGTAGCGCGCCACGTCTTTAATCTCGTGGCCGTTGATACGGTAAGGGATCGTGTTCAGAACCGTGTTTTCATTGACGATGCCGCGCTGAAGCGCCGTCATCACCACCATCGGTTTCACCGTGGAGCCAGGTTCGAACACGTCGGTAATTGCCCGGTTACGCATCGCATCTTTTGCGGTACCGGTAAAGTTATTCGGGTTGTAGGACGGACTGTTAGCCATCGCCAGCACTTCGCCGGTGCTGACATCAACCAGCACGGCACTGCCAGACTCCGCTTTGTTGAACGCTACGGCGTTGTTCAGCTCGCGATAAACCAGCGCCTGCAAGCGCTCGTCGATACTCAGTGCCAGGTTGTGTGCCGCCTGGCTGTCCGTAGAGGAAATATCTTCGATGACGCGCCCATAGCGGTCTTTACGCACAATGCGCTCGCCCGGCTGGCCGGTGAGCCACTTATCGAAGCTTTTTTCAACGCCCTCAATCCCCTGACTATCGACGTTAGTGAAGCCGATGAGGTGAGCGGTTACTTCGCCGGACGGATAATAACGACGGGATTCCTCACGCAGATGAATGCCCGGCAGCTTCAGTTTACGAATGTAGTCCGCCATGTCAGGGTTAACCTGACGCGCCAGATAGATAAAACGCCCTTTCGGGTTGGCGTTAACGCGGGAAGCCAGCTGATCCAGCGGCATTTTCAGGGCATCTGACAGCGCTTTCCAGCGGTTGTCCAGCGTAATGCCACCAGCGTCGTGCAGCTCTTTCGGGTCGGCCCAAATCGCTTTTACCGGCACACTCACGGCCAGCGGGCGACCAGAACGGTCAGTGATCATCCCACGTGATGTCGACACTTCCTGCACACGCAGAGAGCGCATATCCCCCTGACGTACCAGCATGTCAGGGGCGATGATTTGCAACCACGCCACACGTCCCAGCAGGAAACCCAGCGCCAGTAAAATGCAGCCGCAAAGCAACGCAAAACGCCAACTGACAAAGTTGGCCTGTTCTTCCTGACGTTTTGGTTTTAGCGTTTTTGCCGCTGCTTTCATGCGTCGCGTTTTCCCTTATTTTTGTACTACGATATTTTCCTGGGAAGGATCAACATGCTGCAGTTGCAGCTTTTCCGTTGCGATCCGTTCAACCCGGCTGTGATCGCCGAGCGCGTTTTCTTCAAGGATCAGATTTCGCCATTCAATATCCAGCGCATCGCGTTCCAGTACCATCTGCTCGCGTTGCGCAGTCAATAAACGTGTATGGTGGGCTGTGGTGACCACCGTGACTGCCGTAACAATGATGCAAATGAACAGGCAGAGTGGCAGTTTCCCGAACCGCAAAAGATCGTCGCCGATCACGCCAGGCAAGGCATGGCGCTCGTTGCTTCCTAACGATCCCTTAACTTTGCTTAGGGTTTCTGTCACTCTGCTGATCATGCGTTCGTCCTCTCTGCAACTCGCAGCACTGAACTACGGGCGCGTGGATTCTCTGCCACCTCTTCTTCGCCCGGCATCAACTTGCCTAATGCTCGCAACTGACGACCACCCAGCTTCCTGAGTTGTTCTTCCGTCATCGGCAACCCCGCAGGAACCTGAGGACCGCGGCTTTGCTCACGCATAAAGCGCTTCACAATGCGGTCTTCCAGCGAATGGAAGCTGATGATGGATAACCGCCCACCCGGGGCCAGTACGTCGAGCGAGCTTTTTAGCGCCAGCTCTATTTCCTCCAGTTCACTGTTTACCCAGATGCGCACCGCCTGGAAGGTACGGGTCGCGGGATGTTTGTGCTTATCCTTCACCGGCGTCGCCGCCGCGATCACTTCGGCCAGCTCTTTGGTACGGGTCATGGGCTCAACGCGGTTGCGCTCAACGATGGCGCGCGCAATGCGCTTGCCAAAACGTTCTTCGCCAAAGGTTTTGATCACCCATGCAATATCCGCTTCGTCAGCGGTCTGCAGCCATTCGGCAGCAGACTGGCCGCGCGTCGGGTCCATACGCATATCCAGCGGACCATCACGCATAAAGGAGAAACCGCGTTCAGCATCATCAAGCTGTGGTGAAGAGACGCCAAGATCGAGAAGAATCCCGTCGATCTTGCCCGTCAGGCCGCGCTCGGCAACGTAATCGGCGAGCGCAGAGAAAGGTCCATGCACGATGGAAAAGCGAGGGTCATTGATGGTCTGTGCAACGGCAATCGCCTGCGGATCGCGATCAATTGCCAGCAGACGTCCTTCCTCTCCAAGCTGGGAGAGAATCAAACGCGAGTGACCACCGCGACCAAACGTACCATCAATGTAGATGCCATCCGGACGAATATTCAGGCCGTTCACGGCCTCATCCAGTAACACCGTTTTGTGTTTATAATTTTCCATCATATTTATAGAGACAAGTCCTGCAGCCGTTCCGATAAAGTTGCGGAATCGGACTGCTCAGCGTCGATATCTTCCTTGACCTGTTGATACCAGGTCGTTTCATCCCACAGTTCAAACTTGTTGAACTGCCCGACCAGCATCACTTCTTTAGTCAGACCGGCATGTTGCCGCAGCACAGGCGCAATCAGTAATCGCCCTGCGCTATCCATCTGACACTCACTGGCATGTCCCAATAACAGCCGCTGTACGCGGCGCTCTTGCGGGTTCATGCTCGACAGTCGCGACAGCTTTTGCTCAATAATTTCCCATTCGGGTAAGGGGTAAAGCAGCAGGCAGGGGGAGTTGATGTCAATGGTGCAAACCATTTGACCCGAAGCGTTCTCAATCAGCTGGTCGCGGTATCGGGTTGGCACCGATAAACGCCCTTTGCTGTCGAGATTGACTAACGTAGCTCCACGGAACATGCCAGTCTCACCCCTCCTCACCACTTTAACCCACAAATTCCCACCTAAAGGAGTTTACGGAGCGAGGGAAAAGCTTGTCAAGCCAGGACTCTCCCTATAAGGACCCGAAAGCCCTCTATTTACAGAGATAAACAGACCTGACTAATAACTGAACAACTGGCGAGGCAAAATTAACGTTATGAATATTTGTAAGAAAAAAACCGAATATGCACACTAGCGTTAAAGCTCACTCAATATCATCGCAGATAAATATAAAGTGTCAGTTTGCGACGCGGGCAGCATTTTATGACAGATTCTCAGGGGATAACAGCGCCAGATTCATTCAGACGCGTGGTTAAGGCGGCCGTTGCCACGCTGGCTGGTCAGGGTCCAGGAAAAACGTCTGAATATTCATCGACCGAAGCCGGTTTGTAACAAAATAATACAAAGATAGCGGTTTAAAATCGCTTTCAAGCTCCTTAAAGGGCAGTTTAAAAGCCAAAATGAATTAAGAAAATGAGGAGATTATGATCCTGCAGGAATTATCCTAATTTCATTGCGGGAATTAACTCAGCGAATTATTCCCGCAATAAGGGGCCGTTTTCACCGCCCCGTCATTTCATTTATGGCGGCTAAGAATTCCGCGATGATAGAGATTACGTTTGATACGTGTCAGACCCGGCTTCGGTTTTCTCGGCTCATCCAGGCTCGCCAGAACAATCTCCAGTACGCGTTCAGCCACATCACGGTGACGCTGTGCCACGGCCAGCACCGGACACTGCAGGAAGTCGAGCAGCTCGTTATCCCCGAAAGTGGCAATAGCCAGGTCGGAGGGAAGCTTACCTTCACGGCGCAGGGTCACATCCATCACCCCCTGCAAGAGTGCAAAGGATGTCGTGAACAGCGCCTGGGGCATCGGGTGCGTTTCCAGCCATTTCTCAAAGAGCTGCGCAGCGGCTTCACGTTCATAGCTATTGGCGTAGAGATAGTGGACTTCACGCGGATCGTCTTTCCAGGCGGTTCGGAACCCCTGTTCACGCAGGAAGCTCACTGAAAGTTCAGGCAATGCGCCAAGATAGAGTACCGTTTCAGCAGGGAAGGTTCTCAGCTCCGCGGCAAGCATTTCCGCATCATCCTGGTCGGCACCCACTACGCTGGTGAAATGCTCGCGATCGAGCGCACGATCCAGCGCAACGATAGGGAAAGGATCGTTCGCCCAGCGCTGGTAGAATGGATGCTCTGGCGGTAAGGAGGTCGATACAATGATGGCATCCACCTGGCGCTGGAGCAGATGTTCAATGCAGCGCATCTCGTTGTCCGGCTGATCTTCAGAACAGGCAATCAGCAACTGGTAGCCGCGCTGGCGAGCCTGACGCTCAAGATAGTTGGCGATACGGGTATAGCTGGTATTTTCCAGATCGGGGATCACCAGACCAATCGATCGGGTGCGCCCGGCGCGCAGGCCGGCAGCGACAGCATTCGGATGGTAGTTATGCTCACGAACCACCGCCATAACTTTTTCAACGGTTTTATCGCTGACACGGTACTGCTTTGCTTTACCGTTAATCACATAGCTGGCCGTTGTTCGTGACACGCCGGCTAGCCGGGCGATTTCATCCAGTTTCACAATTGCCCCTTAAAAAAAGAAAAGAGTCCATGGCCCTGTCAAGGTTATGGTTAAATCTTTTAACATCTAAACGCAGAAAAGCCTTCGCGGCAACCGCTTTTATCTGCGTTATTGGCTGATTACGCAAAAAAAAGCCCGGCTTTGGTGACCGGGCAGAAAGAGGCGAACCTTTTTAACAACTAACGCATGATTTTCTCGCCGCGTGACAGACCCACAACGCCCGATCTGGCCACTTCAACAATTTTTGCTACATCCCGCACGGACGCCAGAAAAGCGTCCAGCTTGTCACTGGTCCCGACCAGTTGAACCGTATAAAGAGAAGGCGTGACGTCAATGATCTGCCCGCGGAAAATATCCGCATTGCGTTTGACCTCTTCACGCCCGTAGCCGCTGGCCTGAATTTTTACCAGCATGACCTCACGCTCAACATAAGCCCCCTGCCCCAGCTCGCTCACGCGCAGGACATCAACCAGTTTATGCAGTTGCTTCTCAATCTGCTCAAGCACTTTGGCATCACCAACGGTCTGAATCGTCATACGCGACAGCGTCGGGTCGTCCGTGGGGGCAACGGTCAGGCTTTCTATGTTATAGCCGCGCTGCGCGAAAAGCCCAATGACGCGCGACAGTGCGCCAGACTCGTTTTCCAGCAATACAGATAATATCCGGCGCATATCAGGTTCTCTCCGTTTTGCTTAACCACATTTCATCCATACCACCGCCGCGAATATGCATCGGATAAACGTGCTCGGTCCCATCAACGATGACATCCATAAAGACGAGGCGGTTGTTTTTAACCTGCTCAAGCGCTTGTGCGAGCGACGATTCCAGCAAAGCGGGATCGGTCACCCGCATCCCCACGTGGCCATAAGCTTCAGCAAGACGAACAAAATCCGGCAGCGACTGCATGTATGACTGAGAGTGACGGCCAGAGTAGATCATATCCTGCCACTGCTTCACCATACCGAGATAGCCGTTGTTGAGGTTAAGCACCAGTACCGGCAACTCATATTGCAGCGCGGTAGAAAGTTCCTGAATGTTCATCTGGATACTGCCGTCCCCGGTCACGCAGACGACGGTTTCATTTGGCAGTGCCAGCTTCACGCCCAGCGCGGCAGGCAAACCAAAGCCCATCGTTCCTAATCCCCCCGAATTGATCCAGTGACGCGGTTTATCAAAGGGATAATAGAGGGCGGCGAACATTTGATGCTGACCCACGTCTGAAGTGACATAGGCGTCGCCTTTCGTCAGTCGCCAGACCGCTTCAATCACGGCCTGAGGCTTAATATGCTCACTTTGAGTGTCATATTTCAGACACTGGCGCGCGCGCCAATGCTCAATTTGCAGCCACCAGTCGCGGATCTCATCCAGCGGTTGAGTCGTGCTCTCCTGGGTCAGCAGATCCAGCATTTGCTCCAGTACCTGCCGGGCATCGCCGACGATAGGCACATCAGCTGACACCGTTTTTGAAATCGACGTGGGGTCGATATCAATGTGCAGCACCGTGGCATTCGGGCAATACTTCGCCAGATTGTTGGTCGTACGATCGTCAAAGCGCACGCCGACGGCAAAGATCACATCGGAATGATGCATCGTCATGTTGGCTTCATAGGTACCGTGCATACCCAGCATGCCCAGCGCCTGACGGTGGGTGGCGGGAAACGCCCCGAGTCCCATCAGCGACGACGCAACAGGAAGATTGAGCTTTTCGATCAGTTCACGAAGCTGTGGCTCACACGCAGAATTAATTGCCCCACCGCCGACATAGACCACCGGTTTTTTAGCGGCCAGCAGCGTCTGCAGCGCACGTTTGATTTGGCCTTTGTGGCCCTGCGTGGTGGGGTTGTAAGAACGCATACTTACCGATTCCGGCCAGACATAAGGCAGCTTGTTTGCCGGATTCAGGATATCTTTAGGCAGATCGACCACCACCGGTCCCGGACGTCCGCTTGCCGCCAGCCAGAATGCTTTTTTCAGCACGCCAGGAATGTCTTCGGTTTGCTTGACCAGGAAGCTGTGCTTCACAACGGGACGCGATATCCCGACCATGTCGCACTCCTGAAATGCGTCGTAGCCAATCAGTGAGGTTGCTACCTGCCCGGAGAGGATCACCAGCGGAATAGAGTCCATGTACGCGGTCGCAATGCCGGTAATAGCGTTTGTCGCACCGGGTCCCGACGTGACTAACACCACGCCCACTTCCCCCGTCGCACGCGCCAGGCCATCAGCCATATGCACCGCCGCCTGTTCATGACGTACAAGGATATGGTCAATGCCGCCTACCGTATGCAGTGCATCATAAATATCAAGGACCGCGCCGCCAGGATAGCCGAACACTTGTTTCACGCCCTGATCGATAAGCGATCGGACGACCATTTCCGCGCCAGACAACATCTCCATGCTTTGCCTCCAGGCATTTTGTTATAGACGGACCGCCGAATTCATTTCTGCACCGTCTTGCGATCGGGATGAACCCGTCTTCTATTAGCTGAGTGATACTTACCTTAACCGCTCGTTATGAGGCAGGCAATTAGCAAACCCGGAGAGCGAAGAGGCAGTGAAAGCAGAAAAAACAGACATTGCCAGAGGATATGGTTAATTCATCTGTAATTAGAGGAGGAGATGATAAATCATCGCTGAAAAGCGCGATGATTCAGGAAATCATCTATTTTTACAGGTCTGGCAACCGTCAGAAAAGATTCAGAACAGAATAAAATAGCAGTTAACAAAACAAAACCAGGATAAACCACATGCAAAGATGTAATTTATCCTGACCTGATTAACGGCGGCAGATGCTGATAAGTAATTCTTCCATCCACTGATGCCCTTTGTCCCGCCCTGCAGCTTCATGCCAGGAGAGATAACAGGTACGGCTATTAAGCTTAAGCGGCAGAGGCAAAATTTGCAGATTTAACGCGTCAGAGAACTCTTCCGCCAGCCAGCGCGGGGCAATAGCCACCAGCTGCGTCTGTGAAACGACGTTTAATACGCTGACCATAGCCATTCCTTGATATGCCACGCTCGCCTGTTTATCTGCTGTGTCGTACCACGGCAGACTAAATGAGGCATATCTGTCGAGCGCAACCACGGCATGTTGTTCGCTATAAACATCACTTTCACGTAGCGGAGCATTCAATCGTGGATGTTTTTTACTGGCAACCAATACCATTTCATCTTTAAACAACGGCACGCACGAAAATTCAGGGCGACGGAACTCTTCGTATCCCAGAACAAATTCGGTTTCCTGGTAACGTAACTGGTGTTCTGTGTTTTGATTTAAGGATGATTTGAACACCAGATTAATATTTGGCGCAATCTCTTCAACCTTATTATAAATAATAGATGTCAGATAATTATCTAACGGACTGCAGACGCAGAGATGGAATACGCGTTCACTGCTTAGCGGTTCAAAACCCGAGCCCGGCAGCTCATTTTGCACCAGTTGCAGAGCCTGGCGAATAGAGCCGAAGAGCTGGAATGCCCGCGCAGTAGGCTGAATCCCTCGTCCGTAGCGAACGAATAATTCGTCGTTGAACATCACCTTAAGCCTGGCAACGGCATTACTCACGGCAGGTTGTGACATCCCCAACGCTTGCGCCGCCCGGGTGATATTCTGCTCCTGCATGACAGCATCAAACACCGTCAGTAGATTAAGATCCACCGTGCGTAGCTGGGGTTTAATCCCATCTGTAACTTGAGGTTGTTTAATATTATTTTCTGACACTTCTGACTCCACTGTCACGCTACACAGCACGTCCTTCGCCGACGCATTGTAATAATCCCGAAAAATATGATTTACCATGCCAATACGTCCAACAAAAGAGAATTGTTTAAAAATCGGAATATATAAAGATCACGCGATAACACACAAATAAAAACCGGCATAACAGATATATTTGACTTTATAGTTAGAATGAAACCATAAACCAAGTCAATACACAATGGTCATCTGGTTAAGGATGACTTAAGTATAATTAAACTGTTATCGACTTTGCGTATACTTACGTTAATAATCTGTTATTCCCATTCATTCACGGCCAGAGAGAAAGAATGCCTATGTGAATGGTAAATCAATGATATTAAATACTTTAAAAAGAAAACATCCACGACGGAAAATACATATTTCAAAACATCTGCTAAATGTACTTATTTCTGCAAATGCTTTTTGAGTCCAATTTTAGACAATTCATATAGCCTGAAAAGCAAAATCCAGCACAATAAGCTAAAGCCTATAACCTGTCTGTTCAGTCTGTCGGAACCGTTTTTACCGCCAGGGGTTGACATCAACAGCCGTATCCAGTACCACTAAAAGTATATTGAATTTAACGGAGCACGATTCATGACACGCACCCATCGTTTCACCGGTCTACTACTACTAAACGCATCTTCTGTGCGCGGTAGACTGGCGGGCGAAATTCAGCGTTGAATCGTCACCAGTAAGACTAAAAACCCGCGCCACTGCGCGGGTTTTTTTATGCTCGTAGCAAGGCGCCCTAAGACTGACAAGGACCTAACCCATGAGCCAGCAAGTCATTATTTTCGATACTACTTTACGTGACGGTGAACAGGCATTACAGGCAAGCCTGAGTGTAAAAGAGAAACTGCAGATTGCGCTGGCTCTCGAGCGAATGGGCGTCGACGTCATGGAGGTGGGGTTCCCGGTCTCTTCTCCGGGTGATTTCGAATCCGTACAGACCATTGCGCGCACCATTAAAAATAGCCGCGTCTGTGGCCTGGCACGCTGTGTAGAGAAAGACATCGACGTTGCGGCCGAGTCGCTGAAAGTGGCCGAAGCCTTCCGTATTCACACCTTCATTGCTACCTCGCCAATGCATATAGCAACCAAATTGCGCAGCACGCTGGATGAGGTGATTGAACGCGCGGTGTATATGGTTAAGCGCGCACGTAACTATACCGATGACGTTGAATTCTCTTGCGAAGACGCGGGCCGTACGCCAATCGAAGACCTGGCGCGCGTTGTGGAAGCCGCCATCAACGCGGGCGCGAAAACCATCAATATCCCGGACACCGTCGGCTACACCATGCCGTTTGAGTTCTCAAACATCATCACCGGCCTGTATGACCGCGTACCGAATATTGATAAAGCAATTATCTCCGTCCACACCCACGATGATTTAGGGCTGGCGGTGGGCAATGCCATCGCCGCTGTCCACGCTGGTGCGCGCCAGGTAGAAGGCGCGATGAACGGTATCGGTGAACGCGCGGGCAACTGTTCGCTGGAAGAAGTGATCATGGCGATCAAAGTGCGCAAAGACATCATGAACGTGCACACCCGCATCAATCACAACGAAATCTGGCGCACCAGCCAGACCGTCAGCCAGATTTGCAACATGCCAATCCCGGCCAACAAAGCGATTGTCGGCACGGGCGCGTTCGCGCATTCCTCTGGTATCCACCAGGACGGCGTACTGAAAAACCGCGAAAACTACGAAATCATGACCCCGGAATCTATCGGTCTGAACCAGGTGCAGTTGAACCTGACCTCCCGTTCCGGCCGCGCCGCGGTGAAACACCGTATGGAAGAGATGGGTTATCAGGACAGCGATTACAACATGGATCAGCTGTACGACGCATTCCTGAAGCTGGCCGACAAAAAAGGTCAGGTGTTCGACTATGACCTGGAAGCGCTGGCCTTTATTAACAAACAGCAGGAAGAGCCAGAGCACTTCCGTCTGGATTACTTCAACGTGCAGTCCGGCTCCAGCGACATCGCCACCGCCTCGGTCAAACTGGCCTGTGGTGACGAGATTAAAGCCGAAGCGGCAAACGGTAACGGCCCTGTCGACGCCATCTATCAGGCAATCAACCGCGTCACCGAGTACGACGTTGAGCTGGTGAAATATGACCTTACGGCGAAAGGGCATGGTAAAGACGCTTTAGGCCAGGTGGATATCGTCGTCAATTACAACGGTCGCCGTTTCCACGGAGTGGGTCTGGCGACGGATATTGTCGAATCCTCCGCGAAAGCAATGGTGCATGTCCTGAACAACATCTGGCGCGCCGCTGAAGTCGAAAAAGAGTTGCAACGCAAGGCTCAGAATAAAGAGAACAACAAGGAAACCGTGTAATGTCGAAGAATTACCATATTGCTGTGTTGCCGGGTGATGGTATTGGCCCGGAAGTGATGGCACAGGCGCTGAAAGTACTGGAAGCCGTTCGCTCGCGTTTTGCGATGAAAATCACCACCAGCCATTACGACGTGGGCGGTATTGCCATTGATAACCACGGTACGCCGCTGCCAAAAGCCACCGTTGAAGGCTGCGAAAATGCCGACGCCGTGCTGTTTGGCTCCGTCGGTGGCCCAAAATGGGAACACCTGCCGCCGGCTGAGCAGCCAGAGCGCGGCGCGCTGCTGCCGCTGCGTAAACACTTTAAGCTGTTCAGCAACCTGCGTCCGGCGAAGCTCTATCAGGGGCTGGAAGAATTCTGCCCGCTGCGCGCGGATATCGCGGCCAACGGTTTCGACATTCTCTGCGTGCGCGAGCTGACCGGCGGAATTTACTTCGGTCAGCCAAAGGGCCGCGAAGGCAGCGGCCAGCATGAAAAAGCATTCGATACCGAGGTATATCACCGTTTCGAAATTGAACGTATTGCCCATATCGCCTTTGAGTCGGCGCGTAAACGCCGTCATAAAGTGACCTCCATTGATAAAGCGAACGTGCTGCAGTCGTCCATTTTGTGGCGTGAGATCGTCAGCGAAGTCGCGAAGCAGTATCCGGACGTTGAGCTGTCGCATATGTACATTGATAACGCGACCATGCAGCTGATTAAGGATCCCTCCCAGTTTGACGTGCTGCTCTGCTCTAACCTGTTCGGCGATATCCTGTCTGACGAGTGCGCGATGATCACCGGCTCCATGGGGATGTTGCCATCCGCCAGCCTGAATGAAGAAGGCTTCGGGCTGTACGAACCTGCCGGGGGCTCCGCACCGGATATCGCAGGCAAAAACATCGCCAACCCGATTGCACAGATCCTCTCCCTGGCTCTGCTGCTGCGCTACAGCCTTGATGCAGGTGATGCAGCAACCGCAATTGAAAACGCCATTAACCGGGCGTTAGAAGAAGGCGTCCGTACCGGTGATTTAGCACGCGGCACGGCAGCAGTCAGTACTGATGAAATGGGCGACATCATTGCCCGCTATGTCGCTGAAGGGGTGTAATCATGGCCAAAACCTTATATGAAAAGTTGTTTGATGCACACGTTGTCTACGAAGCACCAAACGAAACCCCACTGCTGTATATCGACCGTCATCTGGTACACGAAGTGACCTCCCCGCAGGCATTTGACGGCCTGCGTGCGCACAAGCGTCCCGTGCGTCAGCCGGGAAAAACCTTCGCGACGATGGATCATAACGTTTCCACTCAGACCAAAGACATCAATGCGTCGGGTGAGATGGCTCGTATCCAGATGCAGGAACTGATTAAGAACTGCAACGAATTTGGCGTGGAGTTGTACGATCTGAACCACCCTTATCAGGGCATCGTCCACGTGATGGGGCCGGAGCAAGGGATTACCCTGCCGGGCATGACCATCGTCTGCGGTGACTCTCATACCGCAACGCACGGCGCGTTTGGCGCGCTGGCGTTTGGTATCGGTACGTCTGAAGTGGAACACGTTCTGGCGACGCAGACCCTGAAACAGGGCCGCGCCAAAACCATGAAGATTGAAGTGAAAGGTAAAGCCGCACCGGGGATCACGGCGAAAGACATCGTGCTGGCTATCATCGGCAAAACCGGCAGCGCAGGCGGTACCGGTCACGTAGTGGAATTTTGCGGCGACGCTATTCAGGCGCTGAGCATGGAAGGTCGGATGACCCTGTGCAATATGGCCATTGAGATGGGCGCCAAAGCAGGCCTGGTGGCACCAGACGAAACGACCTTCAACTATGTGAAAGGTCGTCTGCACGCGCCAAAAGGCCAGGATTTTGACGATGCGGTCGCGTACTGGAAAACCCTGAAAACCGACGACGGGGCAACCTTTGACACCGTTGTCACGCTGCAGGCAGAAGAGATTGCGCCTCAGGTGACCTGGGGCACCAACCCGGGTCAGGTGATTTCCGTTAACGACAGCATTCCTGACCCGGCCTCCTTTGCCGATCCGGTCGAGCGTGCCAGTGCGGAGAAAGCGCTGGCCTATATGGGACTGAAGCCCGGTGTGCCGTTGACCGACGTGACCATTGATAAAGTCTTCATTGGATCCTGTACCAACTCCCGTATCGAAGATTTACGTGCTGCTGCAGAGATTGCTAAAGGCCGCAAAGTTGCGCCGGGCGTGCAGGCGCTGGTGGTTCCCGGTTCCGGTCCGGTGAAGGCTCAGGCAGAAGCGGAAGGGCTGGATAAGATCTTTATCGAAGCAGGTTTTGAGTGGCGTTTGCCGGGATGCTCCATGTGTCTGGCCATGAACAACGACCGTCTGAATCCAGGCGAACGTTGTGCTTCCACCAGCAACCGTAACTTTGAAGGCCGTCAGGGCCGCGGTGGGCGTACCCATCTGGTCAGCCCGGCAATGGCCGCCGCTGCAGCCGTTACCGGCCATTTCGCCGACATTCGCAGCCTGAAATAAGGAGACAATCATGGCAGAGAAATTTACCCAACACACAGGCCGGGTTGTCCCCCTGGATGCCGCTAACGTCGATACTGACGCCATCATTCCTAAGCAGTTTTTGCAGAAAGTGACCCGCACCGGTTTTGGTGCACACCTGTTCAACGACTGGCGTTTCCTGGATGACAAAGGCGAAGTGCCTAATCCAGAATTTGTTCTGAACTTCCCGGAATACACAGGCGCGTCCATTCTGCTGGCGCGGGAAAACTTTGGCTGCGGTTCTTCGCGTGAACATGCTCCCTGGGCGCTCACCGATTACGGCTTTAAGGTGGTTATCGCCCCGAGCTTCGCGGATATCTTCTACGGTAACAGCTTCAACAACCAGTTGCTGCCGGTGACGCTGAGTGACGAACAGGTTGATGAGCTGTTTGCGCTGGTTAAGGCGAATCCGGGCATGGCGTTTGAAGTGGATCTGGAAGCGGAAGTGGTTAAAGCGGGTGAGAAGACCTACAGCTTCAGCATTGATGCATTCCGCCGTCACTGCATGCTGAACGGTCTGGACAGTATTGGTCTGACGCTCCAGCACGAAGACGCCATCTCAGCGTACGAGAAAAAACAGCCTGCGTTTATGGGCTAAAGGCAATGGCCCGCGAAAAGCGGGCCATTGATAAGGGTGCGTTGAGGCTCAACCACTCTGGAGAGGCGGGGAAAC
>NZ_JTLF01000072.1:0-9252 GCF_000798855.1 Enterobacter sp. ZOR0014
GGGAGAAGACGATGTTGAAACCATAACCAGGCTGTACTCCTTTTTTCACAACCAGTGGAATTGCCGCCTATATTATCCACTTGTGGACTAATGACCAGTTCGGAAATGTTCGAAAAACCAGCAAAAAGCACGATTTCCTTCATCTTTATGCTGTGAATGCTCTGCACACACTTGCACTTGACGTAAACGGCAAATACTCTTAGTGAGTAAATGTTTGCCGTGGTGGCAAGGTGTTAGAACAACAGAGAATATAATGATGCAGGATTTGCGTCTGATATTAATCATTGTTGGCGCGATCGCCATAATCGCTTTACTGGTACATGGTTTCTGGACCAGCCGTAAAGAGCGTTCTTCGATGTTCCGCGATCGCCCACTGAAGCGCATGAAGTCCAGTCGTGATGACGATGACATTGAAGATGACATCGACGGTCGCGACGATGACGGCGTGGGTGAAGTTCGTGTTCATCGGGTCAATACTGCGCCCGGCGCGGCTCATGGGGAGCATGAAGCCCCCCGTCCTGCGCAGCACCAGTATCAACCGCCGTACGCCTCTGCTCAGCCGCGCCAGCAGGCGCCGCAGCCGGTAGAAGAGCCTGTGCGCCAGCCGCCGCAACAGCCTGTCCATCAGCAGCCTGCTGCGCCACAGCCGGTTCAACCGCAGCCCGTGCAGCAGCCTGTGCAACAACAGCCCGCGCAGCCGGTACAACAGCCGCAGCAGCCTGTTCATGTGCAGCCAGCGCCGCAGCCTGCTCCAGCACAGCATGTTGAGCCAGAACCGGTAGCAGAGCCAGAACCGGTTGTTGAAAAACCGCAGCGTAAAGAAGCGGTGATCATCATGAACGTGGCCGCGCATCACGGTAGCCATCTCAACGGTGACGTGCTGCTTAACAGTATTCAACAGGCAGGCTTCAAGTTTGGCGACATGAATATTTTCCATCGCCACCTGAGCCCTGACGGTAGCGGCCCGGCGCTGTTCAGCCTGGCCAATATGGTCAACCCGGGTACTTTTGATCCGGAAATGACCGGTGATTTCGTGACCCCAGGTGTCACCATCTTTATGCAGGTGCCCTCTTACGGTGATGAACTGCAAAACTTTAAGCTGATGTTGCAATCCGCTCAGCACATCGCTGACGAAGTAGGCGGTGTGGTGCTCGACGATCAGCGTCGAATGATGACCCCGCAGAAACTGCGCGAGTATCAGGACCGCATCCGCGAAGTTAAGGAAGCCAACGCGTAATCATCGCGTTTACGTCAACTCCTCCTCAACCCCCGCATGTCGGGGGTTTTTTCTCATTGATGGTGCGATATGGACTCAATCGAACAACAACTCACTGACCTGCGAACCACGCTTCGCCATCATGAATATCTCTATCATGTTATGGACGCGCCGGAGGTGCCGGATGCGGAGTATGACCGCCTGATGCGCGAGCTGCGCGAACTGGAGGCGCAGCACCCGGAACTCATTACGCCGGATTCTCCCACCCAGCGCGTCGGTGCCGAGCCGCTGGGAGCGTTCAGCCAGGTACGCCATGAAGTACCGATGCTGTCGCTGGATAACGTCTTTGATGAAGAGAGCTTCCTCGCGTTTAACAAGCGCGTGCAGGACCGTCTGAAAAGCAGCGACGCTCTCACCTGGTGCTGCGAGCTGAAGCTTGATGGCCTGGCGGTCAGTCTTCTCTACGAAAACGGCGTGCTGGTGCGTGCCGCGACGCGTGGCGACGGCACGACGGGTGAAGACATTACGACCAACGTGCGCACCATCCGCGCAATTCCGCTGAAGCTGCAGGGGGACAACATTCCTGCGCGTCTGGAAGTGCGCGGCGAAGTGTTTCTTCCCCAGGCGGGTTTCGAGAAAATCAACGAAGAAGCGCGCCGCACCGGCGGGAAAGTATTTGCTAACCCGCGTAATGCGGCGGCAGGCTCTTTGCGTCAGCTTGACCCGCGAATCACCGCGAAGCGACCGCTCACTTTCTTCTGCTATGGCGTGGGTATCCTGGAGGGCGGCGAGCTGCCGGATACGCACCTCGGGCGCCTGATGCAGTTTAAGGCGTGGGGTCTGCCGGTGAGTAACCGCGTACAGCTCTGTGACTCGCCAGAAGCGGTACTCGCGTTCTACCACAAGGTGGAAGCGGACCGTCCGACGCTCGGTTTTGATATTGATGGCGTTGTCATTAAGGTGAACTCACTGGCGCTTCAGGAGCAACTCGGGTTTGTGGCACGTGCGCCGCGCTGGGCGGTGGCGTTTAAGTTTCCTGCTCAGGAACAGATGACCTTCGTTCGCGATGTGGAGTTCCAGGTCGGCCGTACGGGTGCCATTACCCCGGTCGCCCGTCTTGAGCCTGTGCAGGTCGCGGGCGTGCTGGTGAGTAACGCCACGCTGCATAACGCCGATGAGATTGAACGTCTGGGCCTGCGGATTGGTGACAAAGTGGTGGTTCGTCGCGCGGGCGATGTTATTCCGCAGGTGGTAAACGTCGTTGAGTCTGAACGCCCTGATGATACGCGTGAAGTGGTCTTCCCGACCCATTGCCCGGTGTGTGGCTCTGACGTGGAGCGTGTTGAAGGTGAGGCGGTAGCGCGCTGTACGGGCGGCCTGATCTGTGGCGCGCAGCGTAAAGAGTCACTGAAGCACTTCGTCTCCCGTCGCGCCATGGACGTCGACGGCATGGGCGATAAGATTATCGATCAGCTGGTTGAAAAAGAGTATGTGCATACGCCAGCGGATCTCTTCAAACTGACGGCGGGCAAGCTGACCGGTCTGGATCGCATGGGGCCGAAGTCGGCGCAGAACGTGGTTAACGCTCTGGAAGCCGCAAAAGAGACCACCTTCGCCCGTTTCCTTTACGCGCTGGGCATCCGTGAAGTGGGGGAAGCAACGGCAGCAGGTCTGGCGGCGTACTTTGGCACGCTGGAGGCGCTGGAAAAGGCAAGCATCGACGAGCTGCAGAAAGTGCCGGATGTCGGCATTGTAGTCGCCACGCACGTCTTTAACTTCTTTGCGGAAGAGAGCAACCGCGAAGTCATTGGCAAACTGCTGGCAGAGGGCATCAAATGGCCCGCGCCGGTGGTGGTTAATGCCGAAGAGATCGACAGTCCGTTCGCCGGTAAAACGGTGGTGCTGACCGGCAGCCTGAGCCAGCTTTCACGCGACGATGCGAAAGCGCGTCTGGTGGCGCTGGGCGCAAAAGTGGCGGGCAGCGTGTCGAAGAAAACCGACCTGGTGATTGCCGGGGAAGCAGCGGGTTCGAAGCTGGCGAAAGCCCAGGAACTCGGCATTGAGGTTATCGACGAAGCGGAAATGATGCGTCTGTTAGGAGAGTAACGTGGAAAAAGAGCAGCTCGTTACGATCGCCAATACGGAGATGCCGTTCGGTAAATATAAGGGCCGCAGGCTGATCGATTTGCCGGAGGAGTATCTGCTGTGGTTTGCCCGTAAGAATGAGTTCCCGGCCGGGCGACTGGGCGAGCTGATGGCTATTACGCTACTGATCAAAACCGAGGGGCTGACCCAGCTGGTTCAGCCCCTGAAACGTCCTTAAGCTTTCGCGGCGCGGGTCTCTTCCTGCGCCAGTTTTTCCGTCTGACGTTTATAGCGACGCGCCAGCACGGCGCAGACCATCAGCTGGATCTGATGAAAAATCATCAGCGGCAATACCATCATCCCAATTACCGAGGTCGGGAACAGAATGTTGGCCATCGGGATACCGTTCGCCAGGCTCTTCTTCGAGCCGCAGAAAACAATCGTAATTTCATCTGCTTTGTTGAAGCCGCATTTACGTGCCACAAAGACGTTTACGGCAATGACAATCGCCAGCAGGACAATGCTGACCACCACGATAAACAGCAGTGAGCCTGCGCCCACCTTGTGCCAGATCCCGTTCACGACCGCTTCGCTGAAGGCGGAGTAAACCACCAGCAGAATTGAGGTCTGGTCGGTTTTGGAGATCCACTTTTTATGCTTCGTCACAAACGCACCTGTCCACGGGCGCGAGAGATGGCCCAGGACAAAGGGCAGCAGCAGTTGCAGACAGATCCTGCCCACCTGCTCAAGGTTACCTTCCGCGCCATGCATGTTCATCAGCAGCCCCACCAGCAGCGGGGAGACGAAAATCCCTAACAGGCTGGATGCCGATGCGGAGCAGACCGCGGCCGCAACGTTGCCACCCGCGAGGGAGGTAAACGCAATGGCCGACTGCACGGTGGCTGGCAGAATACAGAGATACAAAAAACCGGTATAGAGTGCCGGGTCGACGTTAACTGGCGCCCACCACGCAAACAGCACTCCGAGGATGGGGAACAGAATAAAGGTGCTGCACATCACCCAGAGGTGCAGTCGCCAGTGGCCACCACCCGCGATAATCGCTTCGCGGGAGAGTTTTGCGCCGTGCATAAAGAACAGCAGCGCGATAGCGGCCGTCGTCAGCCCCTCAAAAAACGGGACGAAACCACCGCGGGCCGGGAAAAACGAGGCCAGTAAAACGGTGACCACCAGAGTAAGCGTAAACGGATCAACAATACGAAATAGTTTCATAATGACTCCTGAAAACAGATGTCGCTATTGTGCTTTTTTCCATTTGAGAAATAAAATTGATTTATTGCATTCATTCATGAATTAAACAGATGAATTACTCCTTACGCCAGCTTCGTATTTTTGTCACCGTCGCCCATGCCCGTAGCTTCAGCCGGGCAGGAGAGATGATTGGCCTCAGCCAGTCAGCCGTCAGCCACAGCGTGAAAGAGCTGGAAAATCAGACCGGCGTGCGGTTGCTTGACCGTACCACACGCGAAGTGGTGCTGACCGAAGCAGGGCAGCAGCTGGCCCAGCGCCTCGAACGTCTGCTGGATGAACTGAACAGCACGCTCAGAGACGTGGGAAGGCTGGGGCAGCAGCTTTCGGGCACCGTGCGGGTCGCAGCCAGCCAGACAATATCGGCACACCTTATCCCGCAGTGTATCGCGGAGGGAAACCACCGCTATCCGGACATTGATTTTGTGTTGCATGACCGGCCGCAGCAGTGGGTGCTGGAAAGCATCCGTCAGGGAGATGTGGATTTTGGTATTGTGATCGACCCCGGCCAGGTGAGCGACCTGGCGTGCGAAAGCGTGCTTTCTGAGCCTTTTTTACTGCTCTGCCGGGATGACGATCCGCTGGCAACCTTGCCGGCGGTCAACTGGCAGTCCCTGCAGGGCGCGAACCTGGTTTTGCAGGATTATGCCTCCGGCAGCCGTCCGCTGATCGATTCCGCGCTGGTTAATCAGGGCGTAAAGGCCACCATCGTGCAGGAAATTGGGCATCCGGCCACGCTGTTTCCCATGGTGGAAGCCGGAATTGGGATCAGCGTGTTGCCCGCTCTGGCGCTCCCCCTGCCGCAGGGCAGCCGACTGGCCGTGAAGCGTTTAACGCCTGTTGTCGAGCGAAAACTGATGTTAGTACGGCGCAAAAATCGTTCCCTCTCGGGGGCGGCGCAGGCTATATGGGAAGTGGTGCGTATCCAGGCACAGCGATTAACCGAGGCCCGCATACGCGACCCACTGTTTAACGCATCCGACGATTAAATATAGATATCGATCTGATGATCGTCTGTCGGGCTATTCACCCCTTCCACTTTACCCGGCGCTTGCTCCTGTTTCTTTTGCTCCTCTTCAGCCTGCTGGTGCTGCAGCGCGGCGAGTTGCGCCTGTAGCACGGTGATTTGGGTCTGAATGAGCTCCTGCTGCTTTTTCTTTTCATCTGCACTGCCGGAACTGTCCGCCAGCTCTTTTAACTGCTGAGTCAGCTGTTGGATCTTGTCGAGAATACGGCTGATTTGCGCAGCAATATCGTTCCCGCCGGAAGCCTCACTCCCGCCGCCGCTGGTTTGAATGGGTGGGGCTGAAGCCTGGATAGTCGTCATACTTTTTCCTCGCGTTATAAAACAGAGGTATCGGCACTGACGGGATTAGCTTGAGCAAAACTGCCATATCTGGCAGGACATTACATTGATACAAAAACAGTATTGATGGTGCCGGGAAAGTGTATTGGAGGTCACCCGCAGGCTCCGGATATAAGACTAGGGTCATGCGATCCATGCTATCGCGATCTTCATTCTCAAGGAGCCTCTATGACCCTCTCAAAAAACCCGTGGTATTGCGCCGATATTATCCGTGCGGCTAAGCCTGACTTCACGCCTCGCGTGGCGTTTATTCTCGGATCTGGCCTTGGCGCGCTCGCCGACCAGATTGATGATGCCGTTTCTCTGAGTTATGAAAAGCTGCCGGGCTTCCCGGTGAGCACCGTCCACGGCCACGCCGGCGAGCTGGTGCTGGGGCATCTTGCCGGGGTGCCTGTTGCCTGTATGAAAGGGCGAGGGCACTTCTATGAGGGGCGCGGGATGACCATCATGACCGATGCGATCCGCACGTTCAAACTGCTGGGATGTGAGTTGCTGTTTAGCACCAATGCGGCAGGCTCATTGCGCCCGGAAGTTCTGCCGGGGAGCCTGGTTGCCCTGAGCGACCATATCAATACCATGCCTGGCACGCCGATGGTGGGGCTGAACGATGAGCGCTTTGGCGACCGTTTCTTCTCCCTGGCCAATGCTTACGACGCGGATTACCGTGCGATGCTGCAAACCGTGGCGGCGAAAGAGGGTTTCCCGCTGCATGAAGGGGTATTTGTCTCTTATCCGGGCCCGAACTTCGAGACGGCGGCAGAGATCCGCATGATGCAAATTATCGGCGGTGATGTGGTCGGCATGTCCGTGGTGCCGGAAGTGATTTCCGCACGCCACTGTGACCTGAAGGTTGTAGCCGTTTCTGCAATTACCAACCTCGCCGAAGGTTTGGGCGAGGTAAAGCTGTCGCATGAGCAGACGCTCGCGGCGGCTGAGCTCTCACGCCAGAACTTCATCAATCTTATCTGCGGTTTTCTCCGCCATATTGCCTGAGTAAAACAATAAAGTGGCCCGTTAGGGCCACACTGCTATAAGGAATGGGCTATGAACATCACGACTCGCTTAAAGATGATGTCCTTTATGCAATATTTTATCTGGGGGAGTTGGCTGGTTACCCTCGGTGCTTACATGATCAACACCCTACACTTTACCGGCTCCGACGTGGGCATGGTCTACAGCTCCAAAGGCCTTGCCGCGATCGTGATGCCTTCGCTGGTGGGAATCATCGCCGACAAATGGCTACGGGCAGACCGCGCCTACGTCATTTGCCACCTCGTCTGTGCCGCCGCACTCTGTTACGCCGCGCAGGTGAATGAGCCCGGCCTGATGTTCTGGGTCATGCTGGTCAATGCGATGGCCTTTATGCCCACCATTGCGCTGTCGAATACGATCTCCTATTCCTGTCTTGAGCAGGCGGGTCTGGAGACGGTAAGCCATTTTCCGCGCGTGCGGGTGTATGGCACCGTGGGCTTTATTGCGGCAATGTGGGCCATAAGCCTGATGGGGGCGGAGCTAAGCAACGTGCAGCTTTATATTGCAGCTGGCGCGTCTCTGCTGCTGGCGCTCTATTCTTTGACGTTGCCGGCCATTCCCGTGGCGAAGCAGAAAACGTCCCAGTCTCTGGCCAGCAAGCTGGGCCTTAATGCCTTTGTTCTTTTTAAACAGCCTCGCATGGCGGTGTTCTTTTTGTTCGCGATGCTGCTGGGTGCTGTGCTGCAGATCACCAATACCTTCGGTAGCCCCTTCCTGCATGATTTTGCCCGTAATCCGGCGTATGCAGATAGCTTTATCGTCAGGTACCCGTCCATTTTGCTCTCCGTTTCGCAAATGTCAGAGGTGTTCTTCATTCTGACCATTCCGTACTTCCTCGGACGGTTTGGTATTAAAGCCGTGATGCTGATGAGCATGGTGGCCTGGATGCTCCGGTTTGGTCTGTTTGCCTTTGGCGACCCCTCCGCAACGGGCTTTGTGCTGCTCATGCTTTCCATGATTGTCTATGGCTGTGCATTCGACTTCTTCAATATTTCCGGCTCAGTGTTTGTCGAACAGGAGGTCAGCACCGATATTCGCGCCAGCGCACAGGGGCTGTTTATGACGACGGTTAACGGTATTGGGGCTTATTTCGGATCGGTATTGAGCGGTATGGCAGTTGATTATTTCTCGGTGGATGGGGTGAAAGACTGGCAGACGATCTGGCTGGTGTTTGCAGCCTATGCCCTGGTACTGGCCGTAGTGTTTTATTTCAGCTTTAACTACCACCACGCCAGTAAAAACAGCGAGATGCGCACAGTTGCGCACTAAATTTCCCCTCTCTGCGGTGAAAGGCTTTAAGGTAGGCGCTTAAGTGTTATCGCCAGGATATGTTTTGATGGAACGCGTCTATCGAACCGACCTCAAGCTGCTGCGCTATTTTCTGGCCGTGGCGGAGGAACTGCATTTTGGACGGGCTGCGGCCCGTCTCAATATGTCCCAGCCGCCATTAAGCCTGCACATTAAAGAGCTGGAAAGCCAGCTGGGCACGTTACTGTTTATTCGCCACTCGCGAAGCGTCGCGTTGACGCATGCGGGTAAAGTGCTGATGGAAGAGTCTCGTCGGCTGCTTGCCAGCGCAAATCAGGCTCTGGCGCGCGTCGAACAAATTGGCCGGGGTGAGGCAGGGCGTATTGAGCTGGGTATTGTCGGTACCGCCATGTGGAGTGAGGTGCGCACGGTTATGCGCACTTTTTTGAAAGAACATCCGAATGTTGATGTCGTTTTTCGCGAAAAGTCGCCGGTCATGCAGATGGCGCTGCTTGAGCGTCAGGAGCTGGATATTGGGATCTGGCGAATGGCAACGGAACCCACCGCGGGGTTTACCAGCGTGCGGTTGCGCGAGGCGGCGTTTCTTGTGGCGATGCCGGAAGATCACCGGCTGGTTAGGGAACCCTCCGTTGCGCTTGCTGATTTACAGGACGAGTATTTCGTCACGATGCCGTCAGCACATTCTGACTGGGCATTTTTACATCGCGTCTGCCAGCAGGCCGGTTTTTCACCGATGATTGTACGCGAAGCCGTAGAGCCACAAACGGTACTGGCGATGATAAGCATGGGGATGGGGATTACGCTCGCTGCCGACAGTTACGCGCAAATGCAGTGGCCGGGCGTGGTGTTTCGCCCGCTGAAAGAGCGTATTCCGGCAGATTTGTATGTCGTGTATAACGAGAAACAGGTGACGCCGGCGGTGAAGACGTTGATTGAGACGTTGACGGCAGGAAAGTAGACAAACTGCAGATGCGCAGATAGCAAAAAAGCGCCTTTAGGGCGCTTTTTTACATTGGTG
>NZ_JTLF01000177.1:0-6792 GCF_000798855.1 Enterobacter sp. ZOR0014
AGCAGGCTGCGGACTTTGCTGAGCGCATCGGCCGCCGGGCTGGTCGCCTGCAGAATGAACCATTTGTCCATCACCAGACCATCCTGGTGCCACTTGTCGTCGTACTCCTGCATCAGCGCATCGCGGCACGGCAGTTCAGCGGCAACGCTCGCCGCCAGCGCGGCCAGCGCGTCGGTCATATTGTCCGCTTTATGATACTGCGTGCTCACCAGCGTGTTCGCCAGCTCGGTTTCACCAAACGCCAGATAACGCAGGCAGGTGTTACGCAGAGAACGTTTACCAATGTCCGCGTGCTCAACGCGATAAGCATCAAGCTTATTGGCGTTATAGATGGCGAGGAATTCGTCCGCCAGTTCAGCAGCCAGCGTGCGGGTCAGCGCTTCACGCACGGCCACGATGGCAATCGGGTCAATGATGTCAAACAGCTCGGCAATTTCAGTTGCCGACGGCAGGGTCAGAATTTCAGCCGCCAGCGCCGGATCAATAGATTCATCCAGCAGGATCGCACGGAACGCGTCTGCTACATGCACCGGTAGCGTCAGCGGCTGGCCCTGCTGATAACGGTTCACGTTCAGCTTGATGTAGGTCGCTAGCAGACTCTGCGCGGCATCCCAGCGGGAGAAATCGTTGCGGGCGTGACGCATCAGGAACGTCAGCTGCTGATCGCTCCACTTGTACTCCAGCTTCACCGGGGCGGAGAATTCGCACAGCAGCGCAGGCACCGGCTGGAAATAGACGTTATCGAAGATAAAGGTCTGCTCTGCCTGGGTTACGTTCAGTACGTGGTGTACCGGATGACCGCCCTTCTGCAGCGGGATCACTTTGCCTTCGTTGTCATACAGCTCAATACTGAACGGAATGTGCAGCGGATGTTTTTCTTCCTGCTCGGCGGTTGGCGGCGTGCGCTGGCTGATGGTCAGGGTGTATTGCTCGGTTTCCGGGTTGTAGTCGTCTTTAACGGTGACAATCGGCGTCCCGGCCTGGCTGTACCAGCGGCGGAAGTGCGAGAGATCCACGTTAGAGGCATCTTCCATCGCCTGCACAAAATCGTCACAGGTCGCCGCGCTGCCGTCATGACGCTCAAAATAGAGTTGCATCCCTTTCTGGAAGTTCTCTTCGCCCAGCAGGGTGTGGATCATACGGATAATTTCAGCGCCCTTCTCATACACCGTCAGGGTGTAGAAGTTGTTCATCTCAATGACTTTATCCGGACGGATTGGGTGCGCCATTGGGCTGGCATCTTCCGCAAACTGCAGGCCGCGCATAGTGCGGACGTTGTTGATACGGTTTACCGCACGAGAGCCCAGATCGGAGCTGAACTCCTGATCGCGGAAGACGGTCAGTCCCTCTTTCAGGCTCAGCTGGAACCAGTCACGGCAGGTGACGCGGTTACCGGTCCAGTTATGGAAATACTCGTGGCCGATGACGCGTTCGATATCAAGGTAGTCTTTATCGGTAGCGGTGTCGGTACGTGCCAGTACGTATTTGGAGTTAAAGATGTTGAGACCTTTATTCTCCATCGCGCCCATGTTGAAGAAATCGACGGCGACGATCATATAGATGTCGAGGTCGTATTCGAGACCGAAACGTTCTTCGTCCCACTTCATGGAGTTGATGAGCGAGGTCATCGCCCACGGTGCGCGGTCAAGGTTGCCACGGTCAACAAACAGCTCCAGCGCCACTTCACGCCCGGAGCGAGTTTTGAACGTATCGCGCAGCACATCAAAATCACCCGCCACCAGCGCAAAGAGGTAGCACGGTTTCGGGAACGGATCCTGCCACTGCACCCAGTGACGACCATTTTCCAGTTCGCCCTCACCGACGCGGTTACCGTTGGAGAGCAGGAACGGATAAAGCGTTTTATCGGCGATGATTTTCGTCGTGAAGCGCGCCAGGACGTCCGGGCGGTCCAGGTACCAGGTGATATGGCGGAAACCTTCGGCTTCACACTGGGTACACAGAGCCACGCCTGACTGGTAAAGCCCTTCCAGCGCCGTGTTGGCTGAAGGGCTGATTTCATTCACGATGCGCAGCGTAAAGCGTTCCGGCAGGTTGTCGATGACCAGCTGGTTGCCTTCTTCTTTATAGTCTGACCAGGGTTCATCATTAATATGCAGGGAGACCAGCGTCAGGTCTTCGCCATCGAGACGCAGCGGCACGGCAGTCGCACTGTGGCGCGTCACCTGACTCTCCGCCGTCACGACGGTTTTTGTGGCATCCAGGTCAAACGTCAGGTCGATATCGCTAATCAGGTATTCCGGCGCACGGTAGTCGTGGCGGTATTTGGCTTGTGGCTGTTGTGTCATAGAAAACCTTATGCATCGTTTGTCGAGTAACGTTTCAATATATTCCTGTTGCGCAAAACGCGCTATGCAGAATGTTCATCTTTTCAGGCAGAAACACCTTTTTCGCTACATTTGTATAACACGGGGCACAAAATGCCCTCGACCATAAAGTGTGCTTATGTTGTGATCGGGGTTCAATAAATCACTAAACAAGGTATACTCCGGAGTTGTTTATTGTACTAAACGCTCCCGTGAGAGGATGCTACAGCGCACCTATGACTCAATTCGCTTCTCCGGTTCTGCATACGTTGCTGGATACCGACGCGTATAAACTGCATATGCAGCAAGCCGTTTTCCACCATTACTATGACGTTCACGTCGCGGCGGAATTCCGCTGCCGTGGTGACGATTTGCTCGGTATCTACGCAGACTCCATTCGTGAACAGGTCGATGCGATGCAGCATCTGACGCTGCAGGACGATGAATACCAGTGGCTTTCTGGCCTGCCTTTCTTTAAAACCGATTACCTGAACTGGCTGCGTGATTTCCGCTATAAGCCGGAGCAGGTCACCGTGACCAACGAGAACGGCAAGCTGGATATTCGCCTTGAAGGTCCGTGGCGGGAAGTGATCATGTGGGAAGTGCCGCTGCTGGCAGTGATCAGCGAGTTGGCTCACCGCTACCGTTCGCCGGAAATGGGCGTCGCCCAGGCGGTCGCCTCGCTGGAAAATAAACTTGCAGCCTTCACCACGCTGACCGAAGGGCTGGATATGTCCCGCTTCCGCCTGATGGATTTCGGCACCCGTCGCCGTTTCTCTCGCGAGGTTCAGCAGGCCATCGTTAAACGTCTGCAGCAGGAGCCGTGGTTCGTGGGCACCAGTAACTACGACCTGGCGCGTCGCCTCAACCTGACGCCGATGGGCACCCAGGCGCACGAGTGGTTCCAGGCGCATCAGCAAATCAGCCCGGATCTGGCTAACAGCCAGCGCGCGGCCCTCGCCGCATGGCTTGAGGAGTACCCGAATCAACTCGGGATCGCCCTCACCGACTGCATTACGATGGATGCCTTCCTGCGTGACTTCGGACCTGAGTTTGCTGAGCGTTATCAGGGGTTACGCCACGATTCCGGGGACCCGGTTGAATGGGGCGAGAAGGCGATAGCCCATTACCAAAAACTCGGCATTGACCCGATGAGCAAGGTGCTGGTTTTCTCCGATAATCTTGACCTGGCGAAAGCGGTTGAACTTTATCGCCATTTCAACACCCGAGTGAACCTGAGCTTCGGGATTGGTACCCGTTTGACCTGCGACATTCCTCAGGTAAAACCTCTGAATATTGTGATAAAGCTGGTGGAATGTAACGGCAAGCCGGTGGCGAAACTCTCCGACAGCCCGGGTAAAACCATCTGCCATGACAAAGCGTTTGTCCGCGCATTGCGCAAAGCCTTCGATCTCCCGCAGATCAAAAAAGCCAGTTAAGCGCTTACGGGAGCCTGAAGGGCTCCCTTCCCTTATTTATTTCTCAATTCTTCTCTTTTGACTGCGAAATTTACTTGTCTGATAGCGGATGGCAGGTAACATAGATATCCCCCCATAAGGGTGGACAAGTGTTTATTTTTTCCGACTATTAACAGAGAGAATATTATGAGCGTTGTGCCTGTAGCCGACGTACTCCAGGGCCGTGTCGCCGTTGACCAGGAAGTCACCGTGCGCGGATGGGTGCGTACCCGCCGAGATTCTAAAGCTGGCATCTCCTTCCTCGCCGTCTATGACGGTTCCTGCTTTGATCCTGTACAGGCCGTCATTAATAATTCTCTGCCCAATTACAATGATGACGTTCTGCACCTGACAACCGGCTGTTCCGTCATTGTGACCGGCGTGGTTGTGGCGTCTCCGGGTCAGGGCCAGAGTTTCGAAATTCAGGCCTCTGCGATTGAAGTGACCGGCTGGGTTGAAGATCCGGACACCTACCCGATGGCGGCAAAACGTCACAGCATCGAGTACCTGCGTGAAGTGGCGCACCTGCGTCCACGTACCAACCTGATCGGCGCGGTGGCACGCGTGCGCCATACGCTGGCTCAGGCGCTGCATCGCTTCTTCGATGAGCAGGGTTACTTCTGGGTGTCTACCCCACTGATCACCGCTTCCGATACGGAAGGTGCGGGTGAAATGTTCCGCGTCTCGACGCTGGACATGGAAAACCTGCCGCGCACGCCAGAAGGTAAAGTGGACTATGACAAAGACTTCTTTGGTAAAGAGGCCTTCCTGACGGTATCCGGTCAGCTCAACGGCGAAACCTACGCCTGTGCACTGTCTAAGATTTATACCTTCGGCCCAACCTTCCGTGCTGAAAACTCCAACACCAGCCGCCACCTGGCGGAATTCTGGATGCTGGAGCCGGAAGTGGCGTTTGCTAACCTCGACGATGTCGCCGGTCTGGCAGAAGCGATGCTGAAGTACGTCTTCAAATCGGTGCTGGAAGAGCGTCCGGACGATATGAAGTTCTTCGCTGAGCGCGTAGACAGCGATGCGGTCGCCCGTCTGGAACGTTTTGTCTCTGCCGACTTTGCGCAGGTGGACTATACCGACGCGGTTGCGATCCTCGAGAAATGCGGTGAGAAGTTCGAGAACCCGGTTTACTGGGGCGTTGACCTGGCGTCTGAGCACGAACGCTATCTGGCCGAGAAACATTTCAAAGCGCCGGTTGTCGTTAAAAACTACCCGAAAGACATCAAGGCCTTCTATATGCGCCTTAACGAAGACGGTAAAACCGTCGCAGCGATGGACGTCCTGGCGCCTGGCATCGGTGAAATCATCGGTGGTTCTCAGCGTGAAGAACGTCTGGATGTGCTGGACGCGCGCATGGAAGAGATGGGTCTCAATCCTGCGGACTACAGCTGGTATCGCGATCTTCGTCGTTACGGCACCGTTCCGCATTCAGGTTTCGGCCTGGGCTTCGAGCGTCTGATCGCCTACGTTACTGGTGTTCAGAACGTGCGTGATGTGATTCCGTTCCCGCGTACGCCACGTAACGCCAGCTTCTAAGAGCAAAAAACAGACCATGGCCAGCATTTGCTGGCCATTATTTTATTCTGCACTGTCAGTTTTCGTCAGCGCAAAGTCAGTGTTTTTAAAGCACCACCCCGTCACAACCACTACCTGTTACGTTTTGTTTCCGAGAAACATCTAGCCACAAAAAATAAACCCTATTCTTATTGCGATTATTACACCCTCAAGCAATAGCACAATTTTCAACCACTTTTTCAGCCATCCAGAAGTCTTTTTTCGGTCATAAGAAAAAACGAATCGTTTAACATCTGTTTATAGGAATTGCCTTTATCCAAATTAATCATAAGGAATTCATATATATAGGAAACAATCTGCTGTTTAATTCGCCAGGGCGTTCTGAAATTTGAGATGGTTCACAAAGTTCCGAAAAATACACATTTAGTTACACATATTTTCTTTTTGTAACTCAATCTTGAGAATTGTAGCACTTTCAGGCTAGCGAAACGCTTCGGTGAATGGAAAGATGCCTGTCAGATACATAAAGACACCTAACTCTCATCAATAGTTCCGGAAATATTTATTGACAGAATTTATTGACGGCAGTGGCGAGTGTCATAAAAAAACCAATGAGGGTAATAAATAATGATGAAGCGCAATATTCTGGCAGTGGTAATCCCTGCCCTGCTGGTAGCCGGTGCAGCTAACGCTGCAGAAATCTATAACAAGAACGGCAACAAACTGGACTTCTACGGGAAAGTTAACGCCGAGCACGATTTCGTGACCTCTGGTGATAACACTAACAACAACGACGCAACTTACGCGCAGATCGGTTTCAAAGGCGAAACTCAGATCAACGACCAGCTGACCGGTTACGGCCAGTGGGAATACCGTTTCATGGCCAATGATGCGGAAAACACTGCACAGAAAAACAAAAACCGTCTGGCCTTTGCCGGTCTGAAAGCGGGTGACGCTGGCAGCATCGACTACGGTCGTAACTACGGTATCGTTTACGACGTTGAGTCATACACCGATATGGCACCGTCCTTCTCAGGTATGACCTGGGGCGGTAACTACGTTGATAACTTTATGACCAGCCGTAGCACCGGCCTGCTGACCTACCGTAACAGCGATTTCTTCGGTCTGGTTGACGGTCTGAGCCTGGGCGTACAGTACCAGGGTAAAAACGACCGTGCTGACGTTAAAACCTCTAACGGTGACGGCGTAGGTTACTCCTTGGGTTACGACTTCGGCGAAGGCTTCGGTGCAATCGCATCTTACAGCAACGCTAACCGTACTCTGAACCAGAAAGCTGATGGTCAGGGTGACAAAGCTGAAGCATGGGGTGTTGGTCTGAAATATGACGCTAACAACCTGTACCTGGCAACCACCTATGCAGAAACCCGTAACACCACCCGTACCGGTTCTAGCGGTGATGCTGGTTTTGCTAACAAAACGCAGAACTTCGAAGTGGTTGCTCAGTACCAGTTCGACTTCGGCCT
>NZ_JTLF01000143.1:0-12714 GCF_000798855.1 Enterobacter sp. ZOR0014
TACGCTTACCGGGCCTACATGGAGCCAGTAGGTCGGGTAAGGCGAAGCCGCCACCCGACTTATGACATCAAACCACCATATTCAACAGCAGCACCCCAACCAGGCCACACACCGAAATAATGGTTTCCAGCGCGGACCAGGACTTGATGGTTTCACCGATTGTCAGGTTGAAGTACTCCTTAAACAGCCAGAAGCCCGGGTCGTTCACGTGAGAGAAAATCACGCTACCGGAACCGACCGCGATAACCATCAGCTCAGGACTGACGCCCGTGGTGGCAATCAGCGGCGCAACGATACCGCCTGCAGTAATCGCAGCAACGGTTGCAGAACCCAGCGCAATACGCAGAACCGCGGCAATAGACCAGGCCATCAGGAGCGGCGACACGTTGGTTTCATGCATCATCGCAGCGATGTATTTGTCCACGCCGCTGTCAACCAGCACCTGCTTGAACGCACCGCCACCGCCGATGATCAGGAGCATCATGGCAATAATTTTGATGGAAGAGGTCAATGTGTCGTTGATCTGATCCATTGAACGACCCCGGTTCAGACCGAAGGTGAACATCGCGATCAGGACGGCAATCAGCGTAGCCATGACCGGATCGCCCAGGAATTCTGCCACGCCCAGGAACGCATGACCTTTCGGCAGGATCATCTCTGCCACGGCGCGCATCGCCATCAGGATCACCGGTACCAGTGAGGTCCAGACGCTGACGCCAAAGCCAGGCATCTCTTCTTCGGTGAAGGTTTTCGCGCTGTACAGACCTTCCGGAATTGGCTTATCGATACCTTTCAGGAAGCGGGCATATACCGGGCCTGCCAGAATCACGGTCGGGATTGCCAGAATCGTACCGAACAGCAGGGTTTTACCCATATCGGCGTGGAAGATGGTGGCGATTGCCGTTGGGCCCGGGTGAGGTGGCAGGAAGCCGTGGGTCACGGACAGCGCCGCAGCCATTGGCACACCCACAAACAGCAGCGGAATGTTAGCCGCCGCTGCGATGGTGAACACCAGTGGCAGCATCAGCACGAAGCCCACTTCATAGAACAGCGCGAAACCGACGGTAAAACCGGTCAACACCACCGCCCACTGAATGTTCTTCTTACCAAATTTGTCGATAAGCGTGGTGGCAATACGCTGCGCGCCGCCACAGTCTGCCAGCATTTTGCCGAGCATGGCACCGAAGCCCATGATCAGCGCCAGGCTGCCGAGCGTGCCGCCGACACCGGCTTTAATGGAGCTGATAACTTTAACCAGCGGCATACCCTGCATCAGACCGACTGCAAGTGCCACCAGAACCAGAGCGATAAATCCATTCATTTTGAAACGGATCATCAAGAGCAGTAATAACACAACACCGATAGCAACGATGACTAATGGCATGATTTACCTGGCCTTTGAATTGTTATGGGTAACGTCATTGTTTCAACGACACATTCCGATTGTCCCAACTGGGAACAGAGAAGTAACGGCACTAATACTGATGCCTTGCAAACCATTAAGTTTAGTCGGCTGTTATGAGTGTGCTTAGTGCCCACGAGAATGATACGGGTAACATGGCGTGGTTGAGAATCACCCAGGCAGGCAAAATGTGAATTATGAGACGCAGGTCAACATATAGAGGAGGCGCGGCGGGAAAACAAAAGCCGGGTGGCGGCTTAGCCTTACCCGGCCTGCGATTGGGATACAGTAACAGTTTTGTAGGCCCGGTAAGCGCAGCGCCACCGGGCAAAGGCAGACGGCTTAGTAGTAAGAATGCTCGCCGCGCTGGTGCTCGGTCAGGTCACGTACGCCTTTCAGTTCCGGGAACTCGTTCAGCAGCTGCTTCTCGATCCCTTCTTTCAGCGTCACATCGACCATAGAGCAACCGTTACAGCCGCCGCCGAACTGCAGGATCGCCAGGCCGTCTTCCGTGATTTCCATCAGGGAAACGCGACCACCATGACCCGCCAGCTGGGGGTTGATCTGGGATTGCAGCAGATATTCAACGCGCTCCATCAGCGGGGCATCGTCTGAGACTTTACGCATTTTGGCGTTCGGCGCTTTCAGGGTCAGCTGAGAGCCCAGTTGGTCGGTGACGAAGTCGATCTCCGCATCTTCAAGATACGGCGCGCTCAGCTCATCAACATAAGCGGTGAGCTGTTCAAACTTAAGGGCAGTGTCAGTTGCTTCCACAGCGTCTGGCGGACAATAAGAGACACCGCATTCTGCATTCGGCGTGCCCGGGTTAATCACAAACACGCGGATCTGCGTCCCTTCTTCCTGATTTGCCAGCAGTTTGGCAAAGTGCGCTTGTGCAGAATCGGAAATACGGATCATAGCTTTGGCCTAATAGTTGACTAAATTACCTGGGTATAATCATACGCCCATTGAAGAAGGGCTACAAGGTACGGCACAGACACCATACCTGAACCGACGCGGCGCCGCTTTGCAAAAGCAGTCGGGAAAGTTCAGCAACGGTACTGCCTGTGGTGACGACATCATCCACAATCGCGATATGGAGGCCGTTAACCGCCAATTCAAGGCGAAAGGCATTTTTGAGGTTTCTTTTGCGCAGCCGGGCGTTGAGCTGATGCTGAACGGCGGTGGCATGTACGCGGGTGAGTGCGCTGGCAGTGTATCGACAGCCGAGCCAGCGGGCGAGCGGGCGGCAGAGCAGGTCGCTCTGATTGTAACCTCGCCGCCAGTGGCGACGGCGATACAGGGGAACATTGACCACCATATCAATTTTCGGCAGGGCGCGGGTTCGCCGTGCCTGTAAAACCGCCAGCAATAGCAGGCGGGCAAGGGGCAGTGCCAGCGAGCTCTGGCCGGAAAACTTCAGGGCGTGAATCAGCCTGCTCAGCGGTCGAACGTAATCATCCACCGCCACCAGCGCGCTCCACGGCGGGGGTTTTTTCAGGCAGCGGCCACAGGGTAAATAGCGGTTCGTGGCGGGTAAACCACATTGTGGGCAGGTGGTGATACGCCTTTCCAGCGAACGCGTGCAGACGGAACAGACGCCCCAGGCGCTAAGGGCAAGCGGCATTTTGCATAGCCAGCACAAGCCGGGCACTGTTAGCATATTCAACCTCCATGTGAAAAAAGAGAACAGTAACTGATGAAGACGCTGTGGTGGCAGACCGTTGGGACAGGAAATTGCCATCTTGTGCTGCTGCACGGATGGGGCCTGAATGCAGAAGTATGGCATTGCATAAACGAGGAACTAGCCTCGCAATTTACGTTACATCTGGTTGATCTACCGGGGTATGGCCGTAGCCACGGTTATGGTGCGATGACGCTCGAAGAGATGGCGCAGGAGGTGCTGAACGCGGCGCCACAACATGCCATCTGGCTGGGCTGGAGCCTGGGTGGGCTGGTGGCAAGCCAGATTGCGCTTTCCTGGCCCGAGCGCGTAAACGCGCTGGTGACGGTGGCCTCATCGCCCTGTTTTAGCGCGCAGGAGACGTGGCCCGGAATAAAGCCTGACGTGCTGGCGGGTTTCCAGCAGCAGCTGAGTGACGATTTCCAGCGGACCGTAGAGCGGTTCCTCGCGCTACAGACGATGGGCACCGAAACCGCGCGACAGGATGCCAGAGCGCTGAAGCAGGTGGTGCTCTCTTTGCCGATGCCGGACGTTGAGGTGCTCAACGGCGGCCTTGAAATTCTGAAAACGGTCGATCTGCGTGAGCCGCTGGCCGCGCTGACGATGCCGCATCTGCGTATCTATGGTTATCTTGACGGGCTGGTGCCGCGCAAAGTGGTGCCCTTGCTGGACTCCCTCTGGCCGGACAGCGAATCGCAGGTCATTGCCAAAGCCGCGCATGCCCCGTTTATCTCTCATCCGACGGAATTTTGTTCAGCGCTCATTGCGTTAAGTCAACGTTTAGACTGATTATTTTCTATCCAGCCTGGAAAAAGTTACACACCGCAACCATACTCCAGATGTCGTTGCGGTTGTTATGCCTACGATGATCAAAACAACAATCCTATGGAGAGTCAGGCTATGAAACTTGTTACAGGTATTGTCACTTCTCTGGTTATTGGGTCACTGTCATTTGGCGTCTTTGCGGCAAAAGAGCTGGAAAAAGATAAAGTTGCCGGCATGAATCTGACGAAAATCGGTGAGATTTCTACGTCTGACACCACCGCGCCGATGGATGCGAGAAAAGAGCTGTCGAAGAAAGCGGATGAGATGGGCGGGACGTACTACGTCGTCACCAGTGCAGAAAAACAGACCAAAAACGTACGCGCCACCGCGGACGTCTATAAGTAATATGATAAAGCCGGGCAGCGATGCCCGGCTTTATGAGTGCAGTATTAGCGCAGTGCCCACCACTCCCGCAGGCAAGCCTTTCCTTCCGGACAACTTTTACAACTGCCAGAGAGGCAACCCTCTGCCTCCTCCTGGATCCGCACGGCTTTACCCATGGCTTCAAGGCGTTCCAGCATGGCATCGATCATCGGCTGGGGCGTATGCAGGCTGAGGCTCAGCTGTTTCGCCTCCATCCGGCCCTGCAGAGCCAGCATGTCACGCACCTGAATCAATGACGCCATGGTGTGCTCCTTAGTGACAGTCGCCCGCCGGGCTGTTGCAGCAGGTCGCGGCGGTTTTACGATTTGCCAGCAGGTCAATATCGACGCGGCTGCGTGCCCGGCGCAGCAGGCCAAGAACAATCACGTTAAACAGGACAACCGCGAGGATACAAACCAGGCTGTAGCGTGGGTGCTGACTGAAATTAACGGTCTGATAAAACAGCGTCGCCAGCGAGTAAGCGATATTTAGCCCCCACAGAATGGAGAAGCCCATCCAGCCGCGACTGGATTCACGCGCAATCGCTCCCATGACGGAGATGCACGGAATATAGAGCAGAACAAAGATGAGATAGCTGTAGGCCGCAGATGCGCTACCAAATTTCTCGCCCATCACGCCCATGGCACCCGTCGCCATTTCACCGTCGCCTTTGCTTGCCTCAATCGGGTTCGCCAGCACGCTCAGGCTGAAGGTATCTTTCAGGCTCTGCCAGGTCTCCTCGACGGCACCCAGCAGTTCATCACCAAGGTGAAACGCTGCCGGATTAAATTCCTGTTCCTGGATGTTCTCCGCGGTGTAGAGCGTGTTCAGGGTGCCGACAACCACCTCTTTCGCCATCGCACCGGTGAACAGGCCCACGGTCGCCTGCCAGTTATCCTCATGCACGCCAATCGGTTTGAAGACCGGCGTGATGATGCGGCTGACGGAGGCGAGGGCAGAATCGTTGATGTTATCTGCTGCCTGACCGCTGAGGGTGAAGCTGTTCAGCGCGCTCAGGAAAATGCTGACGATGACAATCACCTTACCGGCGCGCAGCACAAACCCTTTCAGGCGTTGCCAGGTCTGGATCACCAGGCTTTTCAGGTGTGGAACGTGATAGACCGGCAGCTCCATGACAAACGGTGAGGCTTCACCGCGCATAATCGTGTGCTTGAGCATTAAACCGGTCAGGATCGCCATCACGATGCCCAGAACATACAGCGAGAAGACAGCCAGCGCGCCCTGCTGACCAAAGAAGGCGGCCGCAAAGACGGCGAAGATGGCCAGACGCGCACCGCAGGACATAAACGGCGCCATCATAATGGTCATCAGGCGTTCACGCGGAGCATCCAGGGTACGGGCACCCATGACCGACGGCACGTTACAGCCGAAGCCGACAATCAGCGGTACGAAGGATTTGCCGGGCAGACCCAAGGCCTGCATCAGGCGGTCCATGACGAACGCGGCGCGCGCCATATAACCTGAATCTTCCAGGAACGAGAGGAACAGATACATCATGCCGATCTGCGGTACCAGCGGCAGAACGGTGTTAATGCCCCCGCCGAGCCCCTGAGCGAGGAAAATGGTCAGCCACTCCGGGAAGTGCAGGGTGTAACCCACCCACTGAATCCCGTGTACAAAGATCGCGACGGAACCGGCGTCAAAAATCGGCTGGAGTGCGCCGCCGATGTTGATGGCGAGCAGGAACATCACGTACATCACCAGCAGGAAGATCGGCAAACCGAGGAAGCGGTTGAGTACAATCTTATCCACCGCCGCCGTAAAGCGGCTGGGTTCCGCCGTCAGGGCATTACTGACCACGTCGCAAATCGAGGCGATGGCCTGGTATCGTGCATCGGCGATGTGCAGCGCCGGGTCGTCCAGCTCGTCGCTGAGACGGGCCACCGTCGCGTCCAGTTTATCTGCCGCATGTCCGGCATAGGCGCGGCTATAGATATCGCCTTCCAGCATCTGCAGGCCGAGCCACTGGCGCTGTTTTGCAGGCATGCTTTTGTCCATCTCCTGCGCCAGCAGATCCGCTTCGCGCAGCAGCGGGCGGGCGTAATGCACCAGCTCAACGTCGTGATTTCCCGTGTGACGGTCAATCGCCAGCTTCAGGGCATCAATCCCGCGAGCGCGCGTTGAGACCAGCGGCACTACCGGGCAACCCAGGCGCGCGGAGAGGGCATCGACGTCGATGCGCAGCTTTTGTTTCTCTGCAATGTCGAGCATGTTGAGCGCCACGATGCAGGGAATACCCAGCTCCAGCAGTTGCAGCGTCAGGTAGAGGTTGCGCTCGAGGTTGGAGGCGTCGACCACGTTGATCAGCAGATCCGCGTCGCCGCTCAGAATGTAGTGGCAGGCAATTTGCTCATCGAGCGAGGTCTGCGACGAAATGGTGGTCAAGGAATAGGTGCCAGGAAGGTCAACCAGAGTGACCTGATGATCCGTTGTCGTGAACTGGCCTTCTTTACGTTCAACGGTTACGCCTGCCCAGTTACCGACGCGCTGGCGCGCGCCCGTGAGCTGGTTAAATAGCGTGGTCTTGCCGGAATTAGGATTGCCAATTAAGCCAATAGTTAACTTTTTCATTTTTTTAGACTCACTGAAACCGCTGGCTCGTTATCGGGATAAGGCTTCGACTTCTATTAATGCGAGGTCTTTTTTACGCAGGACCAGATTCACGCGTCGGGTTTCAATGTGAACCGGATCGCCTAACGGCGCCACGCGCACCACCTGGAATGACGAGCCGGGCAGCATGCCCAGCGAGAGCAGCTTTTGCCGATAGGCCGGGCTAATTTCGCGGGTAAAACCGGTAATCTTCCACGCACTGTCTGGAGTGAATTGCATAACGCCTGCTTCCACGAAAGGTTAAATTATCTACTATGGGATGATAATGAGAATAGTTTTTATCAGCAATAATAAAACTGTGACGGAATGTTGTTTGGTGTATTAATTTACGGCCTGTTTGACCTTGCTCAATATTTGCTGAAATGCGGAGATAAAGAGAAGAGTGTTATTTGTTAATGAAGTGATAATTAGTGGTTTAAATATGGATGCACTCTATTTGTTTTAATTCTTTGCGGCCTGCTTGCCGGGCGGCACTACGTTTACCCGGCCTACAAAACCGTAGGCCCGGTAAGCGTAGCGCCACCGGGCGTTTATCACTTAGCGCTTCTTGCCCATCGCGGCCGCCAGCGCATCCATCATCGCACTATTGCCCGCTGGCTGAGCATCACGCCCGCGCGGTTTTGCCGCTTTCGCGGCCGGGCGCTGAGAGTCACGAGCGCCACCGTTTCCGCCACGACGCGCGTTGGTGTCGCCTGGCTGCTCGTCCAGACGCATGGTCAGGGCGATACGTTTGCGCTGCAGGTCCACTTCCAGTACTTTCACCTTCACGATGTCACCCGCTTTGACCACGGTGTGCGGGTCTTCAACGAACTTGTCGGCGAGAGAAGAGATGTGAACCAGGCCATCCTGATGCACGCCGATATCCACAAACGCGCCGAAGTTGGTGACGTTAGTTACCGCGCCTTCCAGCACCATGCCGGGCAGCAGATCGTTCATGGTCTCGATGCCGTCAGCAAAGGTCGCCGTTTTGAACTCAGGACGCGGATCGCGGCCCGGTTTTTCCAGCTCTTTGATGATATCGGTGACGGTAGGCACACCAAATTTGTCGTCGGTGAAATCCACCGCTTTGAGGTTGCGCAGGGCACTGCTATCGCCCATCAGGTCCTTCAGCGCCTGCTGGGTGGCGGCCAGAATACGTTCTACCACCGGGTAGGCTTCCGGGTGAACGGTGGAGGCATCCAGCGGGTTATCGCCGTGGTTGATGCGCAGGAAGCCCGCGCACTGCTCAAACGCTTTCGGCCCCAGACGGCTCACCTTCAGCAGCTGCTGACGGTTCTGGAACTGGCCGTTCTCATCACGCCAGGCGACGATGTTCTGCGCCATCATGCGGGTTAAGCCCGCCACGCGGGTCAGCAGCGGCACGGAGGCGGTATTCAGGTCAACACCGACGGCGTTTACGCAGTCTTCTACGACCGCATCCAGCTTGCGTGCCAGCTGAGTCTGGCTCACATCGTGCTGGTACTGGCCCACGCCGATGGATTTCGGATCAATTTTCACCAGCTCCGCCAGCGGATCCTGCAAACGACGGGCGATAGAGACCGCGCCGCGCAATGAAACGTCCAGGTCCGGGAATTCCTGCGCCGCCAGCTCGGAGGCGGAATAGACTGATGCGCCCGCTTCGCTGACGATCACCTTCTGCGCCGTGACTTTCGGGAACTGCTTCTGCACGTCGAGGAAGAAACGTTCAGTCTCGCGGGACGCCGTACCGTTACCGATGGCGACCAGCTCGACGTTGTATTTTTCACACAGAGCGGCAACCACGACAGCCGCTTTCGCTGCCTGTCCGGTGTGCGGATAGATGGTGTCAGTGGCGACCAGCTTGCCGGTGCCGTCAACCACCGCCACTTTCACACCGGTACGCAGGCCCGGATCGAGACCCATGGTCGCGCGCAGGCCAGCAGGCGCCGCCATCAGCAGGTCGTGCAGGTTACGGGCGAAAACGTTGATCGCTTCATCTTCGGCGCGCTCGCGCACGGTGCCCATCAGCTCGGTTTCGAGGTGCATCAGCACCTTGATGCGCCAGGTCCAGCTCACCACGCCTTTGCGCCAGCTGTCTGCCGGAGCGTTGTTCAGGCGCAGGCCGAGATGGTCAATGATGATCTGCTCGCAGTGGCTCTCTTTCGGCGGCTCGTCAAACTGCGGATCAGCGTTCAGAGAGAGCTGCAGCACACCTTCGTTGCGGCCGCGGAACATTGCCAGCGCACGGTGTGAAGGGGTGGTAGAAATCGGTTCGTGGTGATCAAAGTAGTCGCGGAATTTCGCGCCTTCGTCCTCTTTCCCCGCCACGACGGTAGAGACGATGTGCGCATTCTTCCACAGGTAATCACGCACTTTAGCCAGCAGGGCTGCGTCTTCGGCAAAGCGTTCCATCAGAATGTAACGCGCACCGTCGAGGGCGGCCTTGGTGTCCGCGACGCCTTTGTCGGCATCGATGAATTTCACCGCCTCAGTTTCCGGATGGAGGGACGGCTCATTCCACAGCAGGTCGGCCAGCGGCTCAAGGCCTGCTTCAATCGCGATCTGCCCGCGCGTGCGGCGCTTCGGTTTGTAAGGCAGATAGAGATCTTCGAGTTCGGTTTTGCTCAGGGTGCCGTTAATGGCGCTTTCCAGTTCGCTGGTCAGCTTGCCCTGTTCGCCAATGGATTTGAGGATCGCCTGACGACGGTCTTCCAGCTCACGCAGGTATCCCAGACGGGTTTCCAGGTTACGCAGCTGCGTGTCATCCAGACCGCCGGTGACTTCCTTACGATAACGTGCAATAAACGGCACGGTGTTCCCTTCATCAAGCAGGCGAACGGCAGCTTCTACCTGTTCGGCTCTGGCCTGAAGTTCACCCGCAATAATGCGGCAGAGCGAATCTTTCATCATGGCTTTATCATCTGTTGAGTCGAAAAATCAGGGGATAGTTATACGGGCTGACACGGCAAAATGCCAGCCGGGGAGGGCGCTCTCGGACTATTTTACGTAGACGATCTCATTGACGTACCAGCTGGCTTCACCGGCGGGAGTCTGAACGACGGCCAAATCACCCACTTCCTTTTTCAGCAGCGCGCGGGCCATCGGGGAGTCGATGGAGATGTAATCCTTACGACCAAAAATTTCATCGTAGCCGACAATGCGAAAACGCAGGGTGTCACCGTCGTCGTTTTCAATCTCCACCCACGCGCCGAAGAACACTTTGCCCTCCTGCTGCGGGGAGTAATCGACAATTTTCAGGTTCTCAAGGCACTTGGTCAGGTAGCGTACCCGACGGTCAATCTCACGCAGTCGCTTTTTGTTGTACTGGTAGTCAGCATTTTCGCTGCGATCGCCCAGGCTTGCCGCCCAGGTCACCTTTTTGGTTACTTCAGGGCGCTCTTCACGCCACAGGTAATCCATCTCTTTTTTGAGTTTTTCGTACCCTTCGCGGGTGATCAGGGGCGTTTTCATGGTAAAGCCTTTGCTGCCTGTTTTCTGTCTGGCGCACAATACGTACCACACAGTGTAACAGACAGGATTAATAATGATTTATGTGATGAAATGAGCAGATAAGCTGCTGTTAAATATGCTTTGTAACAATTTCGACTAGAATTTATACCAGATTTCGCTGGTCGAATACGTGCACTTTTTTAGAATACGCTGTCACAAAGACTATCCGAACCTTTGGGAGTACACACAATGCAAGAGAACTACAAAATTCTGGTCGTGGATGACGACATGCGCCTGCGTGCGCTGCTGGAGCGTTATCTGACCGAGCAGGGCTTCCAGGTTCGTAGCGTCGCGAACGCTGAGCAGATGGATCGTCTGCTAACCCGTGAATCTTTCCATCTGATGGTTCTCGACCTGATGCTGCCGGGCGAGGACGGGCTCTCTATCTGCCGTCGTCTGCGTAGCCAGAGTAACCCGATGCCGATCATCATGGTGACCGCGAAGGGTGAAGAAGTTGACCGTATCGTGGGCCTCGAAATCGGCGCGGATGACTACATTCCAAAACCGTTTAACCCGCGTGAACTGCTGGCACGTATTCGTGCCGTGCTGCGTCGTCAGGCGAACGAGCTGCCTGGCGCACCGTCGCAGGAAGAAGCGGTGATTGCCTTCGGCAAGTTCAAGCTGAACCTCGGTACGCGTGAGATGTTCCGTGAAGATGAGCCAATGCCGCTCACCAGCGGTGAGTTTGCGGTGCTGAAAGCACTGGTCAGCCACCCGCGTGAGCCGCTTTCCCGTGACAAGCTGATGAACCTGGCGCGTGGTCGCGAATACTCGGCAATGGAACGCTCCATCGACGTGCAGATCTCCCGTCTGCGCCGCATGGTGGAAGAAGATCCGGCGCATCCTCGTTATATTCAGACCGTATGGGGTCTGGGCTACGTGTTCGTTCCGGACGGCTCTAAAGCATGAGGCGAATGCGCTTCTCGCCGCGAAGCTCATTTGCCCGCACCCTGTTACTGATCGTCACCTTGCTGTTTGTCAGCCTGGTGACGACCTACCTGGTGGTTTTGAACTTTGCGATTTTGCCGAGCCTCCAGCAGTTTAATAAGGTCCTGGCGTACGAAGTCCGTATGCTGATGACCGATAAACTGCAACTGGAGGACGGCACGCAACTGGTCGTTCCCCCGGCGTTTCGCCGTGAAATCTACCGTGAGCTGGGCATTTCGCTCTACTCGAATGAGGCGGCAGAAGACGCGGGTTTGCGCTGGGCGCAGCACTACGAATTTCTTAGCCAGCAGATGGCGCAGCAGCTGGGGGGGCCAACGGAAGTCCGCGTTGAGGTCAACAAAAGCTCGCCTGTCGTCTGGCTGAAAACCTGGCTGTCACCCAACATCTGGGTGCGCGTTCCGCTGACGGAAATCCATCAGGGCGACTTCTCGCCGCTGTTCCGCTATACGCTCGCCATTATGCTGCTGGCGATAGGCGGGGCCTGGCTGTTTATCCGTATACAGAACCGACCGCTGGTCGACCTGGAGCACGCTGCGCTGCAGGTCGGTAAAGGCATTATTCCTCCCCCGCTGCGCGAGTATGGCGCCTCGGAAGTGCGTTCTGTGACGCGGGCCTTTAACCACATGGCCGCAGGCGTGAAGCAGCTGGCGGATGACCGTACGCTGCTGATGGCGGGCGTCAGTCATGACCTGCGCACGCCGTTGACGCGTATCCGTCTGGCAACGGAGATGATGGGCGAAGAAGATGGTTATCTCGCCGAGTCCATCAACAAGGACATCGAAGAGTGTAACGCCATCATCGAGCAGTTTATCGACTATCTCCGTACCGGGCAGGAGATGCCGATGGAGATGGCGGATCTGAACGCGGTGCTGGGTGAAGTGGTGGCCGCGGAAAGTGGTTATGAACGTGAAATTGATACTGCCCTTCAGGCCGGTGAAATTCAGGTCCGTATGCACCCGCTCTCCATTAAGCGTGCGGTGGCGAACATGGTGGTCAACGCGGCGCGCTACGGCAACGGCTGGATTAAAGTCAGCAGCGGGTCTGAACTCAACCGCGCCTGGTTCCAGGTGGAAGATGACGGTCCGGGTATTAAGCCCGAGCAGCGTAAGCATCTGTTCCAGCCGTTTGTGCGTGGCGACAGTGCGCGCAGCACCAGTGGTACGGGCTTAGGCCTGGCGATTGTGCAGCGTATTATCGATAACCATAACGGATTGCTGGAGATCGGCACCAGCGAACGGGGTGGGCTGAGCATTCGCGCCTGGTTACCGGTGCCGGTGACGCGCGGACAGGTGAAAGAGAGTTAAAAAAGGTGGCAAAAGCCACCCGACAAAAAGCGGTCTGTGCGGCCTGGTGCCCTCACCCCGGCCCTCTCCCACGGGGAGAGGGAGAAAAC
>NZ_JTLF01000243.1:0-6392 GCF_000798855.1 Enterobacter sp. ZOR0014
GAACATGCAGAAACCCCGCAACCAAATTGAGCAGCGTGCTTTTTCCCGCACCGCTTGGGCCAAGCACCGCAATAATCTCTCCCTGACGCACGGAGAGCGTGAAGCGCATCGGCAGATGCTGGTAAAGCCAGGTTACATCAGTCAGTTTTAACATCACGCCCCGGAAGTTTTTCGATAACGGTAAAGAGTCCAAAGCACAGCAGGAGCAGCAGCAGCGCCGTGACGGCCCCGTCCTGGCTGCGGTAGGAGCCAATCTGCTGATAAAGCCAGAACGGCAGCGTGCGGAAATCGTCATTCCCGAAAAGGGCCACCACGCCAAAATCCCCGATGGAGAGTACGCAGGCGAAGGCCAGTGCCTGGGCGAGGGGTCGTTTCAGGGCGCGAAGTTCCACCACCTTTAACCGCCGCCAGCCGGTTATCCCAAGGGACTGACACAGGACGCTGTAGCGGCTGTTGACATCCCGCATAGGATTTTCCAGTACTTTCAGCGCGTAGGGGATGGCCATTAAGGCATTGGTAAAAATGACGATGCCGTCGGCACTTTCCGGCAGGCCGACGGTGGTGTTAAACAGCAGGAAGAAACCGGTCGCCAGCACAATACCCGGCATCGCCAGGATCAGCATGCCCGTTAGCTCCAGTGCTTGTCCGGCTTTACGGGCATGACGCGCGTAGAGCTCGCGGCTGCTCCAGAGCAACATCATGGTCAGGATCACACATAGCGCTCCGGCTGCCAGCGCAATGCGTACCGAGGTCCACGTCGCTTGCCACAGCACGGGCTGTTGCAGTACTGACACCACATTCCTGTTCAGGCCATCAACGATAACGGCCAGCAGCGGTGGCAACAGAAGCAGGAGTGCCAGCACGATCAGGATAAAATCGGAGACGCGGCTGTGCAGGCTATCCTGCGGATCGCGCCAGCCCGAGAGGCTATTGCTGCCCGGGGGAATCGCTTTGCTCAGGCGCTGGCTCAGCAGCACCAGCACCAGACAGCACGCCATCTGCACGATCGCCAGAAGCGCGGCGCGGCCCGGATCGTAGTCGTAACTTAAGGCCTGATAAATCGCCAGCTCAATGGTGGTCGCCTGTGGCCCGCCGCCGAGAGAAAGCACGGTGGCGAAGCTGGCGAAGCAGAGCATAAAGATCAGCGCGGCAACCGGGGCAATCTGACGTCTTAACCAAGGCCATTCGACAAAGCGGAAAAACGACCATCCACGCATGCCAAGCTGAGCGGCAATCTGGCGTTGTTCGCCGGGAATATTCTCCAGTGCCTGCAAAAACAGGCGGGTTGCCATCGGCATATTGAAAAACACGTGCGCCAGCAGAATGCCCTGCAGGCCGTATGGCGAGAAGGTCCATTCCAGACCAAGTCGGGCAAACAGCAACGCCAGCCAGCCCTGTCGACCGTAAACGCTCAGGATACCAAATACCGCGACCAGCACGGGCAGAATCAGCGTCATGGCGCACAGGCGCAACAGGACTACTCTTCCGGGGAAACGCCGGCGATACAGAGCCCGCGCAAGAAAAATAGCCGGGATCGCTGACAGCAGGGCAGAAAGAAACGCCTGCCAGAAGGAGAAACGAATGACGTGCCAGAGATAGCTATCGCGCCAGAGCGCGAGCAGATCGCTCTCCGGCGCGTTAAACCACAACGCAAGGAATGCTCCCAGACTGACTACCACCATCAGCATGGCGGCGAGCAGTCCGGGAAGTAACCAGCCAGGAATTAACGGCTGACGGCGCGTTGCCATTCACTTACCCATGCTGCTCGCTGCGCGGCCACCTGCTGCGGCGTAAACTCCAGCGACGTTTGTGGTTTGGTTAACTGGTCGAAACCGGCCGGCAGTGCAACGTGGGTGACGGGATACATCCAGTTGCCCGCAGGAATGGCATTCTGGAACGCCGGAGAAACCATAAATTTCAGGAACTTCTCGGCGAGTTCCGGCTGTTTGCTGGCAGCGGTACGCGCGGCAACCTCCACCTGCAGATAATGCCCTTCGGCAAAATTCGCGGCGGCGTAGTTGTCTTTCTTCTCGGCGATAATGTGGTAAGCCGGCGAGGTGGTGTAGCTGAGCACCAGATCGCTTTCGCCTTTCAGGAACAAACCATACGCTTCACTCCAGCCTTTGGTCACAGTGACGGTTTTGGCGGCCAGCTTCTGCCACGCTTGCGGCGCGTTCTCCCCGTAGACCTTCTGCATCCAAAGCAGCAGTCCCAGGCCTGGCGTGCTGGTACGCGGATCTTCATAAATCACGCGCCATTTCTGGTCGCTCTCCACCAGCTCCTTCAGGCTCTTCGGCGGATTTTTCAGCTTGTTTTTGTCATAGACGAAAGCAAAGTAGCCGTAGTCGAACGGCACAAAGGTGTCGTTGTTCCAGCCGCCCGGCACGTTGACGGCCTCTGCCGCTACGCCGCTTTTGGCAAACAGTTTGGTTTGCGTGGCGGCTTCCAGCAGGTTGTTATCCAGCCCGAGCACCACGTCGGCTTTGCTGTTTTTCCCTTCCATACGCAGACGGTTAAGGAGCGACACGCCATCTTCCAGCGCCACGAATTTCAGCTCGCAATTACAGTCAGCTTCAAAGGCTTTTTTGACTACCGGGCCAGGGCCCCAGTCGGCAGAGAACGAGTCGTAGGTATAGACCGTCAGGACGGGCTTCGCGAACGCAGGCAGCGCAAACAGCGCCAGCAGAGGAAGAACTTTTTTTAACACTTTGCACCTCAGGGTTGAGTGGCAAAGGATTTTGAGAGACAGCCTCAAATCCCTTCGCCGGCGTTATCCGGATCAGGTTCGACGGGTATTATCTCAGCGCACATCTGTGATGCAGCACCCCGTTGAGAACGGCGCTATTGTAATGATTTGGTGAATATTACGAAAGCGTTATGGCTCCGGCGGCGCAAACCAGGCTGATTTGAAATCAAACCAGCCCAGGGTGTTCATCCGCAGACCGCGCATACTGCGTTGACCCTGGATCATCAGCCAGTGGTGTATCAGAGGTACAATCGCCTGTTCAGCCAGCAATTGCTGGCACCACACGGCAAGATTCATGTCGCCAGCGCGCCACTGGGCAGCGTCCTGCTGCCAGTCACGGTTGATACAGTGCTGGATCAGCGGGATCTCATATAGATGAGAAAAGAGCGAGAAATCGAGCGGCAGGGTGAAGTTGGCGCTGTTTAGCCAGATATCACTGACGATCTCCCCCCGGTGCCATTCGTCATAGTCCACTTCTTTGATCTCCAGCGTCACGCCTTCGGCTGCCAGCAGCCTGGCCATGATCCCGGCGATAAAACGATGCTCCACGTGCTCGCGGTAGTAGGTCAGGGTGATGGACTCCAGCCCGGCAGGTCTGTCGCAGTGCGCCGGGCGGGCGTGGTGCCAGCGCGGAAGCAGGCCGTACGCCGGGAACCAGTATGTCTGGTACTGCTCTTCCGCATGGTAGATCAGATTGGAGGGGGACAGCACGTGGCTGACCCACTGACGAACGGCCTGGTTTGCCCCGCGGTGGGTGCGGCTATCAAACAGCAGGTAGTAGCATCCCTCCTCAAGACGACTCTCCACCGCTTTTTCTCCCGTGGTGGGGCCTTCCAGCGTCAGCCCGCAGCTGAGATCTTCATTGAGATCCGGTAATACCCAGACGTTCACCTCGTCGATCAGTGCCCGATAGCCAAAGTAGTCATCAAACGCGCGAATTTTCAGCTGGTTGTTGTTATTGCGGGACACGGAGTAGGGGCCGGTGCCAATCGGCAGGCTGGCGAAATTGTTCAGCGACTCCCACTCGGCGGGCAAAATCATCGACGGCACATAGCCCAGCAGCCAGGGAAGCCATTTGTCCTGCTGCGACAGCTCAATATCCAGCGTCCATGCCGTCGGGGAATGGACGCGGGAAATGTGTGAATAAAGCGGTAGCTTGCGGGCACGTTCCAGAGAGGCGATGACGTCGCGCATGTCCAGTTCGCGACCGTGGTGAAAGTGGATGCCGGGGCGTAAGAAGAAGCGCCAGTGGCACGGGGAAAGTTGCTGCCAGTGATGCGCGATATCCGCTTCCAGTTCCCCATTTTCCTCATTTATCCGCGTCAGGCCGCTGAAAATCTGCCGGGCCATGTGGGTTTCAGAACGCCGTAACGCCGTGCCGGGTAACAGATTTTTCATCGGACGGTAGTAGAGCACCCGCAGAATGTGGCGGCCCTGACGAAAGCTACGTCCAAGATGTGAGACCAGCATCTGGCGCACGGCGGCTTTGTCGCCCACCAGCTGCACCAGCTGGTCGATGCGATCCTGCTCCAGCAGATCCCCCGCGCGCTGCTGCTGCAACGCCAGACCGGTATAGAGAAAGGTCAAACGTGAGCGCTTCCCGCGTCCTGCCTCCGCTTCCCAGCTTAACCAGCCCTGCTGCTGCATGGTGTTAAGCAGCGTGCGCATATGACGGCGCGAACAGTTGAGCAGGTCAGCCAGCTCGTTGAGCGTGGTCTCCTGCGATTGCCCCTCGCAGCACTGCCAGAGGCGGATAAATTGTTGTTGCAGACGACCAGAAGGCATAAAAGAGGAACTCCTGACAAAAAACCAGCAATTTATTTATCCCTATATTAGGCCAATAATTCTCCCCGATGAAGTGAGGAGGTAAATTATGAAGAGGTCTACCGCACGTCAGTTTTATCAGCAGTACTTTTCAGCGACAAAGGGAGCGTCCTGGCTGGCCCGCCGGTGTGCAGAGCAGCGGCTGAAAATGTTAGAAGAACTGATGCAGTGGGACGTTACGAAACCGACCTCTTCCCGCTAACTCGCCTCGATCATGTGTGACTGAGTATTGGTGTTTATCACCCGCCAGCAAAATGTTTTTGCTGGCTTTTTTCGTTTATTCTTTCACCCAATTTCGATTCGCTTTCACAAGGACTTGCGTATGCTGTGGTTGATGACGATGGGGCGCCGCCTGAATGGCGTATATGCCGCTTTTATGCTGGTAGCCTTTATGATGGGCGTGGCGGGGGCGTTGCAGGCGCCGACGTTGAGCCTGTTCCTCAGCCGCGAGGTGGGGGCGCAGCCGTTTTGGGTCGGCCTGTTTTACACCGTTAACGCCATTGCCGGGATCCTGGTCAGCCTCGCGCTGGCGAAACGATCGGACAGCCAGGGCGATCGCCGCAAGCTGATCCTCTTTTGCTGCGCCATGGCCGTGGGCAACGCGCTACTCTTTGCGTTCAATCGCCATTACCTGACGCTCATTACCTGCGGCGTCCTGCTGGCGTCGCTGGCGAATACCGCCATGCCGCAGCTTTTCGCCCTGGCCCGAGAATACGCGGATAACTCCGCGCGGGAAGTGGTGATGTTCAGCTCGGTGATGCGTGCTCAGCTTTCACTTGCATGGGTCATCGGCCCGCCGCTGGCCTTCATGCTGGCGTTGAACTACGGTTTTACCGCCATGTTCTCCATCGCCGCGGCCATTTTTGCCATCAGCCTGGCGCTGATTGCCTTCGTGCTACCGTCTGTGGCGCGCGTCGAACAGACGACGGATAAGCCGATTACGCAAGTGAGCGGCTGGCAGGACAAAAACGTCCGTATGCTGTTTATCGCCTCCACGCTGATGTGGACCTGCAATACCATGTACATCATTGATATGCCACTGTGGATCAGCAGCGATCTCGGTCTGCCGGACAAGCTCGCCGGGATCTTAATGGGAACGGCTGCCGGGCTGGAGATTCCGGCGATGATTCTTGCAGGATATTACGTAAAGCGCTTCGGTAAACGCAAAATGATGGTGGTTGCGGTTGCCGCCGGGGTGTTGTTCTATCTTGGGCTGATCTTCTTCCATTCGCGCGAAGCACTGCTGGCGCTGCAGCTGTTCAATGCCATATTCATCGGGATCGTGGCCGGGATCGGCATGCTCTGGTTCCAGGACTTAATGCCGGGACGCGCTGGCTCGGCGACCACGCTTTTCACCAACAGCATTTCGACAGGCGTCATTCTGGCGGGGGTGATTCAGGGAGCGCTGGCGCAGAGCTACGGACATGCCTCGGTTTACTGGATGATTGCCGCGATTTCGGTCATCACACTTGGGCTGACATGCCGGGTTAAGGATGTTTGATTCTGGAAGGCGGCTTCACGAAATGAAACGACTTTCTGACAGATGAAGGGAAGGCGCATAGAGTGCGTGGCGGGTGCTTGAGGCTGTTTGCCTCAGGCTTTCGCAAGAGGCAAACAGTGGAGAGTTCCACATCAATAAAACTGATGGGGAGACCAACTTCACAACCCACATTGCGAGGTTAGTCTCTTCATTGCCGAAAAGCAATAAGGAGGCTGGAATGCCAAAACGTACTCTGCTGTTAGGTTTGTTTCTGATCTGTACGACGCTGTTGATCTTCACCTGGATGGTGCGTGATTCGCTATGTGAATTGCATTTATGTTC
>NZ_JTLF01000204.1:0-4983 GCF_000798855.1 Enterobacter sp. ZOR0014
TTTGTCCTTATTTGCTCCGGAAATCTTTTCTGGAGCAAATTATTCTCCCTGTTGCCCCGGGCGTCTGCTTTTTTATTCCACCCGACGCAGATAAGCCTTATCAATAGTAAAGTTAATTGTGTTATTGCCGATATTTTGTGGTTAGAAATAAGTTTTATGTGTTAGGTTATATTCACCATAATAATGATTATCTTTTCAGAGGCTTCTTTTAGTAAGTATGAAGGATTCAGACTTTTTCACCTGGCGACGGGATTGCTTCCTCCGGTTTCAGGAATTGACCTGTGCCGACGAGGTATATCAGGAACTTCAGCGACAAACGCAGGCGCTTGAATTCGATTATTACGCGCTCTGCGTGCGCCATCCCGTACCATTTACGCGGCCCAAGGTCTCGTTGCAAACCACTTATCCAAAGCAGTGGATGGCGCAATATCAATCCGCGAACTATTTCGCGATTGATCCGGTTTTAAAGCCGGAGAATTTCATTCAGGGTCATCTTCCCTGGACGGACGCATTATTCGTGGATGCGCAGGAGTTATGGCATAACGCACAGGATCACGGTTTACGCACGGGAATAACGCAGTGTCTGATGCTGCCTAATCACGCGCTCGGTTTCCTCTCGGTTTCCCGTACGAGTGTGCAGGATGTGCCGTACAGACAGGAAGAAATAGAACTACGGTTGCAAATGCTGGTGCAAATGGCATTAACCACGCTGTTGCGTTTTGAAGATGGGATGGTGATGCCGCCAGAGATGAAATTCAGCAAGCGTGAGCGGGAAATTCTGAAATGGACTGCGGAAGGGAAGACGTCAGCGGAAATAGCGATCATTCTCTCCATTTCAGAGAATACGGTTAACTTCCATCAGAAGAATATGCAGAAAAAATTCAATGCACCCAACAAAACCCAGATTGCTTGTTACGCGGCGGCAACGGGACTGATCTGATTAAAGAGTACGTTCTGCGTGACAGACGAGCGGACGGCTGAATGCAGTGCATCCAGCCGTTTTTTGTTACTGGCGGTACGCTTGTTTAATTTGCTTAACGGTGTTTGCAAATACAGCCGATTCCGCCTGGTCTTCCATCTGCGCGATTTGCTTTTCCATTTTAATGATCACACGACCAGCATCAGCCTGGCCCATCGCCTGCAGCATCAGCGTCAGCAGTGCTTTCAGGCAGTTTACTTCCTGTGCCAGTTCCTGGTTATTCTCCGCAGTGGCAAATTCAGGTGTGCTCATTTATTTTCCTCATTATTAAACGGCGCTAAAGCGCGACGACGAAAGTCAAGGCGGCGGAGTATACCACAAGCTGAAGCAAAAAATGCAGCGGTTGTTTTTCGTACTTTTACTGCGCTGTTTATTTGCGTAAACTCCGCCAGGCGGTAGACTAATGCCCTGGTATGACTATTAATTGTTTATGAGTGGTTTGCTTACCGTTAATTATTGTTACAAAAATCTGAAAACTGTTTTCCCCGAGGAAAAGGAGCAAGGTTTTTGTAACTTTTTGAATACGGATGCTTAAAAAAAAGCGCAAAAGCCCTGATGGCAAGGACTCTCTTTCCACGGACTGTACAGGCTAATTTCCAAAAACGAGAGCAAAATCGAATAGCCGATTTTTTAACGTTTTAATCTTGTGAGGAAAACCGTTAATATAAACCAAATTATCACTCAGTAGCGTTATCCCTATTCTGGAGACATTTCCTTTGATCAACGTCCTTCTTGTTGATGACCACGAACTGGTGCGCGCAGGGATACGACGCATTCTTGAAGATATAAAAGGGATTAAAGTTGCCGGAGAGGTGTGCTGTGGGGAAGATGCCGTAAAATGGTGCCGCACAAACTCCGCCGATGTGGTGCTGATGGATATGAACATGCCCGGCATCGGTGGCCTTGAGGCAACGCGCAAAATTGCGCGTACCTTCGTAGATACCAAAGTCATCATGCTGACCGTGCATACTGAAAATCCACTGCCTGCGAAAGTGATGCAGGCGGGTGCGGCCGGTTACCTGAGCAAAGGTGCCGCTCCGCAGGAGGTCGTCAATGCCATCCGCTCCGTGTTTGCCGGGCAGCGTTACATCGCCTCTGACATTGCGCAACAGATGGCTTTGAGCCAGATCGAACCCGAGAAAAACGAGTCCCCGTTTGCCAGTTTGTCTGAGCGCGAATTGCAGATTATGCTGATGATCACGAAAGGTCAGAAGGTAAATGAGATCTCGGAACAGCTGAACCTCAGCCCGAAAACGGTGAACAGCTATCGTTATCGAATGTTCAGTAAACTGAACATTCATGGTGATGTTGAACTGACTCATCTGGCCATCCGACATGGTTTATGTAATGCGGAGACGTTGTTAAGTCAGTGAGTGATGTGTTCGATTCAAAAGCATTTCTGAAAACGGTAACCAGCCAGCCTGGCGTCTATCGGATGTATGACGCTGGCGGTACGGTTATCTATGTGGGGAAGGCGAAAGACCTTAAAAAACGCCTTTCCAGCTATTTTCGCAGCAACCTTGCCTCCCGTAAGACTGAAGCGCTGGTCTCTCTCATTCATAATATTGATGTCACCGTCACGCATACCGAAACCGAAGCCCTGCTGCTTGAGCACAATTATATAAAGCTCTATCAGCCGCGCTATAACGTGCTGTTACGGGACGATAAATCCTATCCCTTTATCTTCCTGAGTGGCGATACCCATCCGCGTCTGGCGATGCACCGTGGTGCAAAACACGCGAAGGGGGAATATTTTGGTCCTTTCCCGAATGGCTATGCCGTGCGGGAGACGCTGGCACTGCTGCAAAAAATCTTCCCGATTCGTCAGTGCGAAAACAGTGTCTACCGTAACCGCTCGCGTCCGTGTCTGCAGTACCAGATTGGTCGCTGCCTGGGCCCCTGTGTTGCCGGGCTGGTCAGTGAAGATGAGTATGCCCAGCAGGTGGACTATGTACGCCTGTTCTTAGCCGGAAAAGACGATCAGGTGTTAACCCAGCTGATCGCGCGGATGGAAAAAGCCAGCGCCGCACTTGAGTTTGAAGAGGCCGCACGGATCCGTGACCAAATTCAGGCGGTGCGCCGGGTCACCGAGAAACAGTTTGTCTCGAATACCGGTGACGATCTCGACGTTATCGGCGTCTCCTTTGACGCAGGAATGGCCTGTGTTCACGTGCTGTTTATCCGCCAGGGCAAAGTACTCGGCAGCCGCAGCTATTTCCCCAAAGTGCCTGGTGGCACCGAGCTGGGGGAAGTGGTGGAAACCTTTGTCGGCCAGTTCTATCTACAGGGAAGCCAGATGCGCACGCTCCCCTCGGAGATCCTGCTCGATTTCAACCTTGACGATAAAACCCTGCTGGCCGATTCGCTTTCCGAGCTGGCGGGCCGTCGGGTCAACGTACAAACCAAACCCCGCGGCGACAGGGCGCGTTATCTGAAGCTCGCGCGGACCAACGCGGCGACGGCGCTGACCACAAAATTGTCTCAGCAATCGACGGTCAGCCAGCGGTTAACCGCGCTGGCAACGCTCCTGAAGTTGCCGGAAGTGAAACGTATGGAGTGTTTCGATATCAGCCATACGATGGGGGAGCAGACGGTAGCGTCCTGCGTCGTGTTTGATGCTAATGGCCCGCTGCGCGCCGAGTATCGACGCTATAACATCACCGGCATTACGCCGGGAGACGACTATGCCGCCATGAATCAGGTGCTGCGCCGTCGTTACGGTAAAGCGATTGAAGAGAGCAAGATCCCGGATGTGATCCTGATTGACGGTGGTAAAGGCCAGCTTGGCCAGGCGAAAGCGGTATTTGAATCGCTCGACGTTGAGTGGGACAAAAACCATCCGCTGCTGTTAGGTGTGGCGAAAGGGGCCGATCGTAAGGCGGGTCTGGAGACGTTGTTCTTCGAACCGGAAGGTGAGGGCTTCAGTCTGCCGCCAGACTCCCCGGCGCTGCATGTCATCCAGCATATTCGCGATGAATCGCACGACCATGCTATCAGCGGGCACCGTAAAAAACGGGCGAAGGTAAAAAATACCAGTACTCTGGAAACCATTGAGGGCGTCGGGCCAAAACGTCGCCAGATGCTGCTGAAGTATATGGGCGGATTGCAAGGATTACTCAACGCCAGCATGGAGGAAATTGCAAAAGTGCCGGGTATTTCGCAAGGGCTGGCAGAAAAGATCTACTACTCGTTGAAACATTGAGGGCTCTGTAGCAACATAGAGCTAAATTTTACTGACAACAAATAGTTACCGTCACTATGCAATATAATATCCCTACGTTGCTCACTCTCTTTCGTGTTGTACTCATTCCGTTCTTTGTGCTGGCGTTTTATCTGCCGGTTGTGTGGGCACCTTTTGCCTGCGCATTGATCTTCCTTATCGCAGCGGTAACGGACTGGTTTGATGGCTATCTGGCGCGTCGCTGGAATCAAAGCACTCGCTTCGGCGCGTTTCTCGATCCCGTAGCGGATAAGGTCATGGTTGCTATCGCGATGGTGCTGGTGGCTGAACACTATCATACCTGGTGGGTGACGCTGCCTGCGGCAACCATGATCGGCCGTGAAATCATCATTTCTGCGCTGCGTGAGTGGATGGCGGAGTTGGGTAAACGCAGCAGCGTGGCGGTCTCCTGGATCGGGAAAGTGAAAACGACCGCACAGATGGCGGCGCTGGTCTGGATGCTCTGGCGTCCAAACGCCTGGGTTGAGTGGGCGGGAATTGGTCTGCTGTGGGTAGCGGCAGTGCTGACGCTGTGGTCAATGCTGCAATATTTGAACGCTGCGCGCGGGGATTTGCTTGATCAGTGATCGTTTCGCCGTAATTTTCAGCAAACGATCCAGGGAAGCAAAAAATAACGTTGACTCATAACGTCATATCAGTAGAATGCAACGCATCGAACGGCGGCACAGCATGCCGGACGATAATGAAATCAAGTGTTTAGAAGTTGACTTGATGACATGCGGGAATAGCTCAGTTGGTAGAGCACGACCTTGCCAAGGTCGGG
>NZ_JTLF01000255.1:0-1988 GCF_000798855.1 Enterobacter sp. ZOR0014
AGAGCGATTACAGCGACAAAAGTTTTGATGCTTTTCATGATATAAATCCTTTCGTTAAGTTGTTTTGGTAAGGCACCGTGCCTTGATGAGATAAATACTAGACCTCATCCCGAACAACTAAAAGCGGAAGGTTTTGCCTGAAACATTCAAAATTATTGATCAACTATTAATCGCTGTGGATGGGTATAGATTGTTGCCCTTCCCGGCTTGCAGAACCCGACCAGCGTCAGGTTGCAGCGCTCCGCCACTTCCACCGCCAGCGTTGTGGCCGCCGATACCGCAAACAGGATTTCCACACCGCACATTGCGGACTTTTGCACCATCTCATAACTTGCACGGCTGGAAACGAGCGCCGCGCCCTGTTGCCAGACCTCGCTTTCTCGCGCCCGGCGTCCCAGCAGCTTATCCAGCGCGACATGGCGGCCCACGTCTTCATGCCCTCCGGCAATATCGCCCGACGGCAACACCCACGCCGCCGCATGCGTACAACCGCTCAACTGGCCGATGGGCTGTACGTCGTTGAGATGTTCAAGCGCATGATCAAGGTGTGCCAGATTGAAGGTCTGGGTAAACGGCAGCGCCGCAACGGGCTTGCCGATATCATTGAGCTGCTCAACGCCACACACGCCGCAGCCGGTGCGTCCGGCCAGCGCGCGGCGGCGCTCTTTCAACCCCATAAAGCGACGGCTGGAGAGTTCGATTTGCACTTCAAGACCGTTACACGCCTTCACCACGTCCATCCCGTAGATCTCCTGCGGATGCGCAATAATGCCTTCCGAGAGAGAAAAGCCAATGGCGAACAGGTCGAGATCTTTCGGCGAAGCCATCATCACCACATGCGAAATACCGTTGTAAACAAGCGCAACAGGCACTTCTTCCGCCAGCAAATCGGGCGTGGCGTGGGTAATGTGGGGCGGTCTGCGTACCGACAGTTCCACAATGCCTGCAGGCAGTGGCGACGAGTGGGTAGCACGGTTTTGTTTAGACACAGCGGTATTCCTGAACAACCACGGAGGTGAGCCTGCTATTGCAGCATAAACAACAGGCCTTACGCATAGTATGGATCAACTTTTCGACAATCATTCTCCTACTCATTTAGAAGGGGTGCAACCCGGCCAGCGCTACACCGCTTTAACATGCAGAAGCAATAGCGTGATCTGCATCACACTTTATAATCAACATGGTGATAATACGTTCACTTTGTATTAACGCCATTAGAACAGGTGTACCGACATTGTGGTATTCTGATGATATCCCTCGGAGAAATGAGGGATTAACGCAAATTTTTTCCTTTGCGGTCATTCTTCAACCGCGAAGTCAAAACTACATATGTAAGCAATGTCGAAACAAGGAGTGACCCATGCAGGTCAGCAGAAGGCAGTTCTTTAAGATCTGCGCTGGCGGTATGGCAGGCACAACGGCAGCAGCACTGGGCTTTGCGCCCGGCGTCGCGCTGGCGGAAACGCGGCAGTATAAACTGCTGCGCACCCGTGAAACCCGTAATACCTGTACGTACTGCTCTGTCGGTTGCGGGCTGTTAATGTATAGCCTCGGCGACGGTGCTAAAAACGCCAAAGCGTCTATTTTCCATATCGAAGGTGACCCGGATCACCCGGTCAACCGCGGCGCGCTGTGTCCGAAAGGGGCCGGTCTGGTGGACTTTATCCACTCTGAAAGCCGCCTGAAGTTCCCTGAATATCGTGCGCCTGGCTCCGACAAATGGCAGCAAATCAGCTGGGAAGAGGCGTTTGACCGCATCGCTAAACATATTAAAGAAGACCGTGATGCGAACTTCATTGAGAAGAACGCCGACGGCGTGACGGTCAACCGCTGGCTCTCCACCGGGATGCTGTGTGCTTCAGCGTCCAGTAATGAAACCGGCTATTTAACCCAGAAATTTACGCGCGCACTCGGTATGCTCGCGGTCGACAACCAGGCGCGTGTCTGACACGGACCAACGGTAGCAAGTCTTGCTCCAACATTTGGTC
>NZ_JTLF01000223.1:0-4305 GCF_000798855.1 Enterobacter sp. ZOR0014
GTGGCTGCCGTAACCCAGATCCAGCGCCACACCTAATACCGGCTGGCCCTGCGCCAGCCGCACTAAGGCTTCCAGCAGCCGCGCCCTTCTCACCCACTCGCTGTAGCGTAATCCCGTCTGCTGCTGAAAATGACGGTTCAGCGTGCGCTCGCTCATGCCAAGCGCGCTCGCGCTCTGTTGACTGTTCCAGCTCTCTCCTGGCGACTGACGGATCTGTCGGCACAGCTGGCGTAACGGTTCACTTTCCGGCTCCGGCAGATGAAACGGCAGCACCGGCATGATGCGAAGCTCATCCAGAATGAGTTCATACACGCGCTCGTCACGGCTTCCCGGTGAGTACGATTCAGGCAGTGAGAGGGCGGAGAGGATCAGCTCGCGCAACAGGGGCGAGATCTGCACGATCTGGCACGTGGCCGGGAGATCGGCTCGCGCCAGTGGATCGATAAACAGCGTTCGCGCCGCTACGCTACCGGTGATGCGCAGGGCGTGTTGTGTCCCCGCAGGAAGCCAGACGCCGCGCCCGGGGGGCACCACCCAACAGCCAGATGCCGTTTCGACCCGCACGACGCCCGTCAGGCTGTGCAGCAGCTGCGCGCAGTCGTGCTGGTGCCATGGCTCACTGTCGCCATGAACGTAATCATGGGCAAACGGAACAAGGGGACGATGGGTAAAGGAGAACGTTGAGGTTGTGGTCATGGGCTAAACAACCCTCACCCTACCCTCTCCCGGAGGGAGAGGGAAAAGGTGCACTAGATGTGCAGTTCCTGCAGTTTTTCTTTCGGCAGGGCCAGCTCTTCGTTGCTGTTCACGCGAACATCACGCTCGATGATGTGACGAGCGATGTCCTGCGCTTCTTCCAGAGAGTGCATCTGGTAAGTCCCGCACTGGTAAACGTTCAGCTCTGGGATCTGGTTCTGCTCTTTCACCTTCAGCACGTCTTCCATGGCTGCTTTCCACGCATCTGCAACGCGTTTCTCTTCCGGCTGACCAATCAGGCTCATGTAGAAACCGGTACGGCAGCCCATCGGAGAGATATCGATAATCTCAACGCCGTTACCGTTCAGGTGGTCGCGCATAAATCCGGCGAAAAGGTGCTCCAGCGTGTGAATGCCTTTCTCTGGCATCACTTCTTTGTTCGGCACGCAGAAGCGCAGATCGAAGACGGTGATTGTGTCGCCGTGCGGGGTGTGCATGGTCTTCGCCACGCGGACTGCAGGTGCTTCCATACGGGTATGGTCGACAGTAAAGCTATCTAATAACGGCATACGTCACCTCCGATAGTGATTTTTTTTAAAATAAACTGAACTCTTCTACACAATGCGCGTCTGAGTATATGAAAGACGCGCATTTGTTATCATCATCCCTGAATTCAGAGATGTATATTTTGGCCACAGCGATGTGGCCTTTTTCTTTTGGTTCAAGCCTGTTTCGCCAGAAACGCTTCAAACGACTCCGTATCCGCCGCTTCAACCTCTTTCTGACGCACCACGGACGCATCGCGTTCTGCTTCAAAATCCGCTTCGCGCAGGATCTCTAATGGCTCCTGCATCAGCATCTCACGGTATTCCGCGGAGAGTGCACGCCCGGTACCACCAATGCCCTGATCAATCATAGAACGCAGAATGCGTGCTGAGAATGTCAGTTCCGGGTTATCGAAGCACTCTACCAACTGGTCGCAGATCTGTTGGTAGGCGTCGCCGCCGTCAATGCTGTCCAGAGTCCGGGCAACACGCTTCAGGTCACGGAACAGATCTTTACCCACTTTGGTCAGCGGGAACTGTGCCGTTTCGCAGCCAATACCCAGCGTCAGACCCGGCTTACGCCCTTCCAGAATCACGCGATTCCAGTTTGTACGGGTGCAAAGCAGTTCGTCTGCACTCATTTCCGGCGCATCCGCCAGCGCACACCAGACCATAAACAGATCCAGGAAGCGAACCTGCTGCTCATCAACGCCAATCGGTGAGAACGGGTTGATATCCAGCGAACGTACTTCAATGTATTCAATGCCGCCGCGCTGTAGCGCATCCGACGGGGTTTCACCGCTGCGCGTCACGCGCTTAGGACGAATCGGCGCATACAGTTCGTTTTCAATCTGCAACACGTTGCTGTTGATTTGCAGGCGTTTGCCGTCTTTTTCGAGGCCGATTTTCGCGTACTCTTCCGACGGGGTTTTGATCGCCCGCTTCAATCCTGCCACATATTCGTGCAATTCGTTAAACGTAATACCGAGATTGCTTTGCGATTTATTGGTATAGCCCAGATCGCTCATGCGAAGAGACGTCGCGTACGGGAGATAGTACATGCCGCACTCGGTCTTTTCGAACGGCAGCGTGGTGGGTTTCCCCTGCAGGAACGAAGAGCAAATGGCAGGTGACGCGCCAAAGAGATACGGGATCACCCAGCCGAAACGGTAATAGTTGCGGATCAGACGGAAATACCCGGCTGAGATCGCTTCTTTGTCCGTTTCTCCCCCTTTCGCCTGCCAGAACGCCATGGGCAGCGAGAAATTGTAGTGCACGCCAGAGATGGTCTGCATCAATGCGCCGTAGCGATTTTTCAGACCTTCACGATAGAGCGTTTTCAGCCGACCGATATTTGACGTGCCGTACTGCGCCAGCTCAATCTCCTGGCCCTGTTCGATATAGCACGGCATGCTGAGCGGCCACATACGCTCGTCACCAAGATTGCGCGCCGTATAGCGATGAATATCGCGCAAGATTGTCAGCATGTGATCAATATCGCCGTCCACCGGCGTGATGAACTCCAGCAGCGCTTCAGCGAAATCGGTTGTGATCCATTTATGTGTCAGCGCCGAGCCTAACGCCTTCGGGTGACCCGTCGTCGCTAAGCTACCGTCCGCGTTAACGCGCAGCGTTTCACGCTCAAGACCACGCTGAATACCCTTCAGAGCCTGAGGGTGGTTTTCCAGCCAGGCCAGCGCCTGAGATACGTCCGGGATCAAATTGACCTCCCGCCTGTCAAAGTAATGTTACTCAGCATAATTGTAATGGTTGACGATTGAAGGTCGCGTATTCATTCCACCAATTAGTGCCACCACGTCATACCCTGTAGTGTTGCCCACGCCACGAGAACATAGCGCAACGCCTTGCCAAGGCACAAAAAAAAGAGCACCGGTCCCCAGGAGATGCGCATCCATCCCGCCAGCAGACACAGTAAATCGCCTATTACAGGCATCCAGCTTAATAACAGCGTGGCAGCGCCATAGCGTTTTAGCCAGCCAACTGCCTTTTCCTGCCAGCGCGACGTTTTGCGCAGCGGAAAGAAACGCCCAAGAATAACGTTAGTCAGCCCTCCAAGGCTATTACCCATTGTTGCTATTAATACAAGTAGCCAGGGCTGACTGACGCCGGACAACAACATCGCCACCAGCACCACTTCCGAATTTCCGGGTAACAGCGTGGCGCTTAAAAAACTGCTGGCGAATAATGAGGCAAGTGACAATGCGTCACTCACAGTAAGCGCACATCCACCGCATCCATTCCGGCATCACGTGCGGCCTGGATACCAAAATCGGCATCCTCAAACACGACGCATTTTGCCGCCGGTACGCCCATTAATTCTGCGCAGAGCAGGAAGGTGTCCGGTGCTGGCTTGTGACGCTTAACATGATCGGCAGCGACGACAGCTGAAAAATAGTGGCGCAGACCAAGATGGTTGAGCAAGGCTTCTGCAATCGCGCTCTCGCTGCCCGTGCCGACAGACATAGGGCGACGTCCGTGCCACGCTTTAACCACGTCGATAAGGGGTAAAGGTTGTACGGTGTCTAACAGTATGGCTTTAACCGCATCGGTTTTTTCGCGCGCGAGCAGGTAGGGGTCGAGATCGGCCTGATTCAGTTCAATCACGGCCTGCGCAATACGCCAGGTTGGGGATCCGTTGAGGGCTATCATCGCCTGCAGGTCGAAACGCATACCGTAGCGGCCCAGGACCTCGGTCCAGGCTTGACGATGCGTGGGTTCGGTATCCAGCAGGGTGCCATCCATATCGAAGATCAAACCGTCATACTGTGCGTACATCGTGCTCTCGCTAAACGATTAACAAAGCATTACTTTATCGTAAATGGTGGTTTTTGTCGCTGATTGCGAAGTGATAACAATGAGAGTGATTAAGAACTAAACATCGAAGGGGACGATAAGAAGAGATGGTGCATCCGGGAGGATTACTCGGCTACGCCTCGCCCTACGGGCCGTTGCTGAAGCAACGTTATCCTCCCTGGTGCTTGCGTTTAACTCGCAGACCTTGAAACAACAGTATGGCTGTTATCTCGGAGAATATGGTGCATCC
>NZ_JTLF01000141.1:0-5483 GCF_000798855.1 Enterobacter sp. ZOR0014
GGCCTACGGGTTTTGTAGGCCGGGTAAGGCGAAGCCGCCACCCGGCTTTTTTTACAGCAGCGGTGGGATCGTCGGCACCTGCGGTGCCTCGTCAATATCCTTCTGCGTCATACGAAACGCTTCCGGATAATGTTCACGGCTGGTGCGGCGCAGCGGCTCGGTATCGCGCCAGGTATAGAGACAATGCTGGCACTGATAAACCGTCCAGACCCCCTTCACGGGTGATGTCGCCATCACTTCAATATGTTCATCGGCACAACGTGGACAAATCATCTTTTCCTCCTTATTGACGTGCTGCCAGCATCGCGGTCAGTTTTTCAGCCCAGGCTTTGGTCTCAGGCAGATCCTGTACCGGCTGGCTATAGTGGCCTCGGGTATCCGGGGCGACAGGCGTCGTCGCATCAATAATCAGTTTGTCGGTAATGCCCGCCGGGCTGGAGCCTGGGTCGAGTTCAAGCACCGACATGTTCGGCAGTTGCACCAGATCGCCTGCCGGGTTGACCTTCGATGACAGCGCCCACATCACCTGCGGGAGGTTGAACGGGTCAACATCTTCATCCACCATAATCACCATCTTCACGTAGCCCAGGCCATGCGGCGTAGTCATGGCACGCAAACCGACCGCGCGGGCAAAACCGCCGTAACGCTTTTTGGTGGAGATAATCGCCAGCAAACCGTGGGTGTACATCGCGTTCACCGCCTGCACTTCCGGGAATTCGGCTTTCAGCTGCTGGTATAACGGCACGCAGGTGGCTGGGCCCATCAGATAGTCAATTTCGGTCCACGGCATACCGAGGTACAGGGATTCGAAAATCGGTTTCGTGCGATAAGAAACTTTATCAATACGTACCACCGTCATATTACGGCCACCGGAATAGTGCCCGGTAAACTCGCCAAACGGCCCTTCGATTTCACGTTTACGACCTTCAATCACCCCTTCCAGGATCACTTCAGAGCCCCACGGTACATCGAAGCCGGTCAACGGTGCGGTGGCAATCGGGTATGGGCTTTCGCGCAGGGCACCCGCCATCTCATATTCTGACTGATCGTATTTCAGCGGCGTCGCGCCCATCAGGGTGATGATCGGATCGTTGCCGAGAGTAATTGCAATCGGCAGATCTTCCCCACGCTCTTCCGCTTTATGCAGATGCAGGGCGATATCGTGCATCGGCACCGGCTGCAGGCCGAGCTTGCGCTTACCTTTCACCTCCATGCGATAAATGCCGACGTTCTGCTTGCCGAAATTATCCGGTTCAAGCGGATCGCGCGAAACAACGCACGCTTTGTCGAGATAAAAACCACCGTCTCCGTCATTCAGGCGAAACAGCGGCAGGATGTCGAACAGGTTGATGTCTTCACCGTCCACCGTATTCTCAGCCCAGGCCGGGTTGGCGCGGCGCTCCGGTGCGATGGGGAATTTATCCCAGCGGCGGATAAACTCGTCGATCTGTTTTTTCACCGGGGTATTCGCAGGCAGCCCCATCGAAATGGCGTGGTTCTGCCAGGAGCCGATGGTGTTCATCACCACGCGGGCATCGGTAAACCCGCGAATATTGTCAAACCACAGCGCGGGCGCACCGTCGCCAATGCGACCGGTGGCGTTGGCTGCCGCCGCCAGATCCGGCTCCGCATTCACCTCTTCCTCAATTTTCAGCAGTTGCCCTTGCTCATCGAGTGCCTGCAGAAAGCTTCTCAAATCATCAAATGCCATTTTTATTCTCCTGTGAAAAATCTTTCGCCTCCCGCAGCCCATTCCAGCGGCGTGCCTTTTTATGCTCCAGACCAAACTGGTCGAGCACGCGGGTCACGATATGCTGGGTGATGTCATCGGCGGTCTGCGGATGGTTGTAATACGCAGGCATGGGCGGCACCATCGCCACGCCCATTCGGGAAAGCGCCAGCATGTTCTCCAGATGGATGGTGCTGAGCGGCGTTTCGCGGGGAACCAGCACCAGCTTGCGCCCCTCTTTCAACACCACATCCGCCGCACGGCCCACCAGCCCTTCGGCGTAGCCTGCGCGGATCCCCGCCAGCGTTTTCATGCTGCAGGGAATAACGATCATGCCGTCGGTACGAAACGACCCGGAGGAGATAGTGGCGGCCTGGTCAGCCGGGCTGTGGACAACGTCAGCCAGCGCAGCAACGTCCTGCGCGGTGTAAGGCGTTTCCAGCTCGATGGTGGTTTTAGCCCACTTCGACATCACCAGATGCGTTTCCACCTCAGGCATCTCCCGCAGCGCCTGCAGCAGCGCCACGCCCAGCGGAGCCCCCGTCGCCCCCGTCATTCCCACGATCAATCTCATTCATCACCTCAATTAATTTGTTCGTGTACGAACATTATAGGTAAACTACTCCCGGATCGTTTTTCTGACAAGATCGTTCGCATACGATCACACTAATTGCTAAAAAATGCCGCGTTATCATCCCGGGCTTTAGCGGCTATCATAGGGGGAGATTTTTTCCGTCGGAGTGTTCATGGAACTAAGACAAGAGGCGTTCCACCTGTTACGTCAGCTTTTTCAACAGCATACCGCGCAGTGGCAACATGCCTTACCGGAGCTGACCAAGCCGCAGTATGCGGTTATGCGTTCTGTTGCCGAGCATCCGGGCATTGAACAGGTGGCATTGACCGAAGTGGCAGTCAGCACGAAAGCGACTCTGGCGGAAATGCTGAGCCGCATGGAGGCGCGCGGGCTGGTCAAACGCGAGCATGACCCCGCCGATAAGCGCCGCCGGTTTGTCTTCCTGACACCAGAAGGCGAAGCCCTGCTTGAAGGAAGCAAGCCGGTAAGCAACGAAGTAGATGAGGCATTTTTAGGGCGCCTGAGTCAGGCCGAACGGGAGCAGTTCTCCGCGCTTATCAAGAAAATGATGCACGATTAATTCACGCTGGCACGCATAAAATCAATAAAGGTGCGTACTTTCGCCGGCACGTGCCGGGCATTCGGATAAACCGCGTAAATGCCCTGCCGCGCGAAGGTATATTCCGGTAAAACCGGCACCAGTTTTCCCGTATCCAGCGCATCGCGCACCAGCCATTCCGGCAGTAATGCCACTCCACCTCCGGCGAGTGCAAAGGCCATAAGAGCCTGCGCACTGTCGGCAAACAGGCGCGGCGCTTTTTTTATCTCCAGCGTGTCGGGCAAACCACCGGCATTTTTCACCTGCCAGCGCAGCGGCGAGGTTAAGCGCTCGTGGATAATCCAGTCCGCATGGGCAAGCTGCGCCAGCGATGCGATCGGATGAGTAACGAGCCACTCGGGTGTCGCAACGGGCAGGATCGAAAAGTGCGCGATCAATGCAGCGTGATAGCGTGAATCGGTAAGCGTTCCCAATCGGATAGCCACATCAAAGCGCTCTGAGATAAGGTCGGCATGCAGTGACGACGAAACATGACGCACGCGAAGATCCGGGTGCTGCTGGCTGAACCTTGCCAGCATCGGCACCACGACCTGTGAGCCATACTCAGGCGTGGTCGTGATCCGCAACTCCCCGGTGAGCCCGGCATGATTCGCGCGGACATCATCCTGCAACTGTTCTGCATCCTTCAGAAGCGCGACGCTGCGTTGATGAAAAAGAATACCCGCGTCGGTTAACGTCAGGCGGCGGGTGGATCGCAGCAACAGGGTAACGCCCAGTTCGGCTTCGAGCTGACGAATATTGAAGCTGACCACGGCTTTTGTCAGCCCCATCGCCTCAGCTGCCGCAGTGAAACTGCCGGTGTCTGCCACCGCAACAAACATCTGCGTCCGCTGTAAGTTAATCATCATCACGCCTTTTACCGTCAAAATATTTTTGACAGTATATCGCGCTTTGTCTGGTTTATCCGTGCCTGACGCGTCGATACGATACGCCTCCTCACGGGAGGAACCACCATGACCTATCGCAGCAAAGTCGCCGTTGTCTATCTGCTGGGCTTTTTTCTTGATTTGATTAACATGTTTATTGCCAGCGTCGCTTTTCCGGCAATGGCTCACGCCTTTCACGCCACGCCTTCAGCACTTGCCTGGGTCAGTAACGGGTACATTGCTGGTCTGACGCTGGTGATCCCGTTTAGCAGCATGCTCACGCGCCGAATTGGACCGAAGCGCGTCATCCTGCTCTCGCTTTTTCTGTTCAGCGCTGCCTCTGCTGCGGCAGGCTTGTCTGCCACGCTGGAAAGCCTGATTGCCTGGCGAGTGTTGCAGGGGGTGGGAGGAGGCTTATTGATTCCCGTTGGACAGGCGTTGACCTGGCAACAGTTTAAGCCTCACGAGCGAGCCAGACTCTCCTCAGCGGTTATGCTGGTCGCACTGCTTGCCCCCGCCTGCTCCCCTGCTATAGGAGGCGTGCTGGTGCAAACGCTAAGCTGGCGATGGATATTTTTCGCCACGCTCCCGGTTGCCATCGTGACCTTTGTTCTGGGCTGTTTGTGGCTTAAACACGAACAGCCCGCGATGAAAGCAAGCCGGCTGCTAAACCTGCCTTTACTTGCGGACCCGCTTTTGCGTTTTTCCATGCTGGTCTATGTCTGTGTACCAGGCATATTTATTGGTGTGAACGTCACGGGTATGTATTACCTTCAGAGCGAGGCCAATATGACACCCGGCGCAACGGGAATGCTGATGCTGCCGTGGTCTGTGGCATCGTTTGTCGCTATCACGGCAACGGGACGCTATTTTAACCGTATTGGTCCTCGTCCCCTTGTCGTCACAGGCTGTCTGCTCCAGGCGCTGGGCGTTCTGCTTTTACTGAGCGTCAGTCCGGCCAGCACAGCGCTGTTACCCACCCTTGCGTTTGTGTTGATGGGTGCAGGGGGAAGTCTTTGCAGCAGCACGGCTCAGAGCAGCGCTTTTCTGACAACGCGCCGGGAAGATATGCCGGATGCCAGTGCGCTGTGGAATCTTAATCGTCAGTTGAGCTTTTTTGTGGGTACCCTGCTGCTGGCGCAGGTCCTGAATCTTGCGCAGGCCTGGCTACCCCCGCTCGCCGCGTGGCACGGGATGTTTATTTTTGCCGCAGGCATGACCTTACTGCCTGTACTGTACGTTTTTCGTCTTAACAATACGCAGGTGCTCACCCAGCTGCGACAGGAGAATTCATGACGCCTTTCGAACACGAGATTATCGAGCTCCACATTGCACTTGAAAACTGGCTAGGCAAAGGCGAAGGCGATTCCGACGCCCTGCTCGCCCGTTTTCGGTCTGATTTTCTGATGATCCCACCCGGTGGGGTCCATATAGACTACAACGGGCTTGTTCGTTTTCTGGATAACCAGCGCGGAAGTCGTCCTGGGCTTAAGATCGTCATTGACGAATTATCGACGCGACAGAGCTGGGATGATGGCGCGGTGCTTCACTACCGGGAGACGCAAACCCGCCCGGATCACCCCATCAACGTGCGCTGGTCAACCGCAGTGCTGAATCAGGAAGATGGCAGGATCACATGGCGTCTGCTGCACGAAACGGCGCAGCCATAGCACAAAAGAAAAAGGCCCGTCTCAC
>NZ_JTLF01000257.1:0-10109 GCF_000798855.1 Enterobacter sp. ZOR0014
ACATCAGGTTATCGATACCGTTCATGTTCTGTTCGATAACCTGGGTCACGGTATCCTGTACCGTCTGGGCATCTGCGCCGGGGTAGGTTGCGGAAATCGCAACGGCTGGCGGGGCAATCGTTGGATACTGGGCAACGGGCAGTTTGAGAATAGCCAGCCCGCCTGCAATCATCAAAATGATGGCAAGTACCCAGGCGAAAACCGGCCGCTGAATAAAGAAATTAGCCATGTCGTCGTTCCTTAACTGGCGGGCGCTGTGGTGGTATCTGGGGTGGCGACGACGGTGGCACCTGGTCTGGCTTTTTGTAATCCGCTGACAATCACGCGGTCACCGTTTTTCAGCCCTTCCGTCACCAGCCAGCGATCGCCAATGGCCTGAGGCGCAACGACGGTGCGTGGCTCAACCTGGTTTTTATCGTTAACCACCATGACGGTTGCATCACCTCGCGGCGTACGGGTCAGGCCCTGTTGGGGAATCAGAATTGCATTCGGCTGTGTGCCTTCATCAATGCGGGCGCGAACGAACATCCCGGGTAACAGAAGGTGTTGAGGGTTAGGGAAAATGGCGCGCAAGGTAATCGAGCCGGTGCTTTCATCCACCGTGACGTCTGAGAACTGCAACGTTCCTTTCAGCGGATAAGGCTGACCATTTTCCATCAGCAGTTCAACGCTGCTGGCCGTGTCGCCTTTTTGCAGGCTTGTCTGTTTCAGGCGCATAAATTCATTGCTGGACTGGGTGACGTCGACGTAAATCGGATCAAGCTGCTGGACTGTTGCCAGTGCAGAGGCCTGCCCGTTCGTGACGAGAGCACCTTCTGTCACGCTGGATTTGCCGATGCGCCCATCGACGGGAGACGTCACTTTGGTATAGGCAAGGTTAATACGTGCACTTTCGACGCCGGCTTTGGCGGCGATAACACTGGCATCGGCCTGTTGGGCTGTTGCCACCGCCTGGTCATACTCCTGCTTGCTGACATACTGGGTGCCTACCAGCGGGAGATAACGTTTCACTGTCAGATGCGCAATATTGGCCGCCGCCTGGGCCTTCGCCAGCTCACCTTTCGCGCTGTCGTAAGCCGCCTGATAGGTCGCAGGATCAATCTGGTAAAGCGAATCTCCTGCTTTTACATCGCTACCTTCCGTGAAGTTACGACGCAGGATGATACCGCTAACCTGCGGACGAACCTCCGCCACGCGGAATGCATCCGTTCTGCCCGGGAGTTCAGTGGTGACCGCCAGCGGCGCGCTTTTCACGATATGCACACTGACCTGAGGTGCCTGGGGATGTTGTTGTTGGTTTTCCTGGCCATCGCATCCAGAGAGCAGTACAGCGCAGACAATGAAACCGGATAAGGGCAAACGTCTGAAATGATTCGTCATTACTGTTCCTTTAAATACCCATTAACCGAGATTTGCCGTAGAACGGTCGTTGGGGCAGAGGGATAAAAAATAAAATGTAGCTGCGTATAATAATGAGGATATTTAATGTTTTTTAATTTATAAGTGCGAATGACGAGGCTTGAAGGGAAAATCAGAATGGGGCCCGGAGAAGCTATGAATAAACTCCCCGCCTGGCTAACCAGAGAAAGAGGGTTTAATGCCTTAAAGTATTCACGCCATGAATTAAATATTGATTATACATTTGTATTAATTATGAATTAAGGGAATTGACTTTTTTTGTGCAAAATGAAAACGGGTTTTAGGGAATAATTTCAGCCATCCGAACCCGAGGTTACGTATAAACCCAGTGAATAACGAGTAGCTGCCTATGGCGCGTAAAAAGAAAGAAGAGGCTCAACAGACCCGGCAGCAGTTGATTGAGGCGGCTATCGAGCAGTTTGCGACGCGTGGCGTGGCCAGCACGACGCTGACGGATATCGCGGATGCCGCAAAGGTTACGCGCGGTGCCATCTACTGGCACTTTACCAGTAAAGCAGAGATATTTAATGCGATCTGGGAACAGCAATTACCGCTGCGTGACATTATTCGCGACAGGCTTTCTCTTTCCGAAAATGATGACCCGTTGTTAATGCTCCGTGAGCAATTTATTACTGCGCTACAGTATATCGCGCATGAACCCCGGCAATGCGCGCTTTTACAAATTCTGTATCATAAATGTGAGTTTCATAGCGAGATGATTTCAGAAGATGAAATCCGTAAACGCATTGGCTTTAATTATGATTCTTTACGCATTACGCTGGAGAAATGTATTTCTCAGGGAATCGTTGCGGCGCAGATGAATGTTGAACTGACCATGATTGTATTGCATGGCTTTTTTAGCGGAATCATTAAAAACTGGTTAATGAATACCGACAGTTTTAATCTCTATCAACAGGCACCCGCGCTGGTCGACAGTATTCTGGCGACACTCCCTGTCTTGCGCGTGTCGCCGCAGGATGACTACAGCTCAGCGCCAGGCAACATTTCACCTCGCGCACAAAGCGCCTCTATGGTCTGCGCGCTGGCTGGTTTGCCTAACAGATAACCCTGAAGGGTGTTACAACCCAGCTCTGTTAAAAAGGTTTGCTGGGCTTCGGTTTCCACACCTTCAGCCACGACTTTCAGGTTAAGTGTTTTTGCGAGAGCCACAATCGCCGAGACAATGGTGGCATCCTCGCTTTCCCCGCTTAACTCTTTTACAAATGCTCTGTCGATCTTCAGTTCACAGGCCGGTAAGCGCTTGAGATACAGCAGGCTTGAATACCCGGTTCCAAAGTCATCAATGGACGCTTTCACGCCTGCATTCGTCAATTCTGTCAGCACCCGTACGCTCTCATCCGGGTTGCTCATTGCCGTCGTTTCCGTAACTTCCAGGATCAGCATTTCCGGCGGTACCTGATGGCACTCCAGGCAGTCGAGAACCGTTTTAACCAGTGATGGTTGTTCAAACTGCAATGTCGACAGGTTTACAGCCATTGACCAGTCTTGATGTCCCTGAAGATGCCATTCTCTCAGCTGGCGGCAGGCTTCATTGATCACCCAGTTACCAATAGGGATGATAAGCCCCGTCTTTTCCGCCAGTGGCAGGAAAAGATCCGGCGTCAGTAGTCCCTGCTTAGGATGTTGCCAGCGCAACAGTGCCTCAAACCCGAGGAGAGGTCCTGCGGGCGCGTGAAATTTTGGCTGATACAACAGGCGCAGCTCATTGCGTTCGATGGCCATCCACAGATCGTTCATTAACTGAAGATGGGTCTGCGCCAGGGTGTTCATGGAAGGCTGGAAAAAGTGATAACCGTTTCGGCCCATATGCTTGGTGTGGTACATCGCCGCGTCGGCGTTAAACATCAACTCGCGTTCGGTTTTGCCGTCGTGAGGATAAAAAGCGATACCAATGCTGAGGGTCACCATCAGTTCATACGGGTCGAGGTTGAACGGGCTATCGATCGCGCGTACCAGCGAATTTGCCAGCGAGGCCGCATCGTCCGGGCCTTCGCCCTCAGCCAGCAGAACAAACTCATCACCGCCGATACGTGCAAGAGTGAACTGGCCCTTCAGAAGCAGCAGCAGACGCTGCGTAACGGCGACCAGCAGTTTGTCACCGACATCATGACCATAGGCGTCATTGATGGCTTTAAAGCCGTCGAGATCCATAAACATCAGCGCAAAATGGGTTCCTTCACGATCGGCTTTACTGATCGCCTGATCGAGTCGGTCTTCCAGCAGGATGCGGTTGGGCAGACGCGTTAGCGTATCCTGCAGCGCCAGTTGAGCAAGTTCCCGGTTCGCTTCTGCAAGCGATGAGGCCAGAAGGGCAGTACGTGCCTGAAGACGGGCATCCAGCATCGACACCAGCAGGGTGATCCCAAGAATAGAGAGCGCGACGACGCTGACCAACATGGCGAGCCAGCTGCTGTTAATACCAACATGGTGCGTCATCGTCGACATTGGAAACTGCGCGGCTCTCATCCCGGCGTAGTGCATACCGGCAATGGCAATGCCCATTGTGATGGCGGCACCCAGACGCATCAGCACGACCTGAGCCGCTTCGTGACGCAGGCGGAAGGTCAGCCACAATGCAGCAAGCGAAGCGGCAAGGGCAATGACGACTGAAATGGCCACCCACAACGTGTCCCAGACGATACCGGGTCTCACTTCCAGCGCGGCCATACCGGTGTAATGCATGGCGATAATACCGCTTCCCATCACCAGCGCGCCGGGTAGCAGACGGCGCAAGCGCAGTTGTTCACAGCTGACGAGCCAGAGTGCAAACAGTGAAGAACCCACGGCAATGACCATGGATAAAATGGTCAGGCTGACGTTGTAACTCATGCTCATGGAGAGGTCCATCGCCAGCATGCCGATAAAGTGCATAGCCCACACGCCAATGCCCATCGCAATACCGCCGCCAGCCAACCAGACGCGGGCGGCGACGCCCTGACTTCCGGCGACGCGTGCCGCCATATTCAGTGCGGTATACGACGCGAGGATGGCCACAACGAAGGAGAGAACTACAAGGATAAGGTTGTATTGGCTAACCAGCATGGTCGGTTCTACTCGTGTCTGACGTTAAGCAGGAGAGGTTGAGAAGGGCGAGACATTATCACCGTAAGGTAACGGCTCAAAGGGTTTTAAATCCCCGTTTTTAGTGGGTAATTCGGGGGCAGTGACGTCAGGGCGTTAATCGAGTTCTGAGCAGTTCACTAATTTGAGCGGGTTCACGGAGTTCATATTGCGGCACTTTTCGGTTTCAGTGCTCATCAGTTCAATCCACTGCATCAAAAGGGCATCAAAGAGGAAAACGGAGATTGCAAAGACAACCAGCCACCAGTATTTACGAATCATTGTGTCAGTCCGCGAGAAGAGAACCACTGAAGTGGTGGAAATATACACGAAAAGTTGCGGTTTAAAAGCGGGATACGCGAGGGTTTACAAAGCGTTGACGATAACATTAACAGGCAATAAAAAAGGCGCATCCCCATGCCGAGTAGCGCCTTTTTAAACAAGCATTTCGCTAATCGAAATTAGTTCATGCCGTATTTTTTCAGTTTCTTACGCAGAGTACCACGGTTGATACCCATCATCAGCGCAGCGCGGGTCTGGTTACCGCGGGTGTATTGCATCACCATGTCCAACAGTGGCTGTTCAACTTCAGCCAGTACCAGCTCATACAGGTCATTAACATCCTGACCATTCAGTTGAGCAAAATAGTTCTTCAGTGCCTGTTTAACCGAGTCACGCAGGGGCTTTTGAGTTACCTGGTCCTGAGAGTTAACGGTAGAAACGGTCAGTACGTCAGAATTTACGCGTTGTTCGAACATAGTTCTGTCAGCTCTTTATTTCATTACGCAAGATTTTCGAAGTATGCCTCCAACGCCTCCAGCTGTTCGCTGGCATCCTCTATGGCGTTGAATGTGCGCCGAAACTGGTCATCTGGAGCGTGCTCCTGGAGATACCAGGAGACGTGTTTACGCGCAATTCGGTACCCTTTTGCCTGACCGTAATGGTCATGCAGTTCCCGAACATGCGAACAAAGCAAGCGCTTAACCTCTGCCAGAGGCAGTGGGGCAAGCAGCTCCCCAGTGTCCAGATAATGCTGGATTTCCCGGAAGATCCAGGGTCTTCCCTGAGCTGCACGTCCTATCATCAGAGCATCAGCTCCCGTATAGTCGAGCACAGCCCTGGCTTTAAGCGGGTCAGTTATGTCGCCATTCGCGATAATCGGAATGGAAACCTTCTGCTTAACTGCCCGAATGCTGTCGTATTCAGCTTCACCATTGAACAAACAGGCGCGAGTGCGTCCATGAATGGTCAGGGCCTGAATGCCACAGTCTTCGGCCAGTTGGGCAATCTCTACACAGTTACGGTGTTCCGGCGACCAACCCGTGCGAATCTTCAACGTAACAGGAACGTCCACCGCGCTGACAACCGCCGTCAGGATAGACTTCACCTGATCGGGGTATTGCAGAAGGGCTGAACCTGCAAGCTTGCGATTCACTTTCTTGGCCGGGCAACCCATATTGATATCAATAATCTGGGCGCCACTTTCCACGTTAATGCGCGCGGCATCTGCCATCTCTTCAGGCACGCTTCCGGCGATTTGCACGGTGCGGATACCTGGCTCATCAATGTGCACCATCCGAAGGCGGGATTTATCGCTTTCCCAGACCTGCGGGTTAGACGACATCATCTCGGATACGGTTAAACCGGCTCCCATCTCATAGCACAGCGTCCTGAACGGCCGGTCGGTAATACCTGCCATTGGGGCTGCGATCAGGCGATTTCTAAGCTGGTGGTGTCCGATGCGCATGAGTTAAGAAATGACCATACTGTGACTGCAAGGCGGCGTATATTACGCATTTTTTGCACGAGATGAAAGGCCAAACTTTGAACAATCCACTGTTGTAGATCAAGGAATCGCCGCTCAATCATTCCGTTAAAAATTATTCATCATTTAAATCATTGGGTTATAATTAAATGATTGTTTTATGAGCGCTTGCAATTTCCCGTAACTTCTCATCATTTCTCATTAAACGCGACAGTTGAGCGGGATAATCTGCTGTTTTTCGCAGCAGATTTCCTCACTTCTTTGCGATCTCTGTCGCATTTTAGAACATGATCTCAGGGCAAAAAATGCAGATTATTCGACCACAAGACGGCCATGCAGGGCCTGTACCGGGCGGTTGTTATCGTGATGCATTGTATGGGTGAATTTCTCCAGCTGCTCAGCTGAGAGCGTGAGAGGGTGCTTAAGCACAATCCAGGTGACGCCTTCTGAACAAGGTGGGGTGGTCAGTGAACCGCTGAAGCGCCAGTAAGTTTTGTTGACCGGGAGCAGCTTGTTCAGGTTGAGATCCTGCTTAATGGAGATGTTCTGTTCAGCCTGTTGGGGCATCACGCTCCACAGCTTATCAAGCTCCGGGTTCGCGGCGCCTTTATCAAACATGACGGCCACTACGGTCAGCTCACCTGCGCTATTTTTATGCACCAGATGCATTTCCATTGCGTATTTTTTGCCATGCACGGTGTTCTCGCTCGGCGCGTGGAAATGGAACTGCTGCAGAGTCCAGGCTTGATTATCCAGGGTTATCGTGTCGCGGGTATCCGCTTTCTCACTGGCCTGAATGGTATGGCCATTGTTCGTCAACGTCATGGGGCCATCAATGTAGTGCGTTTTAAGCGGAGAGAAATGGGCGTTTGCGGTCGATTCAATGTTAATCGGAGACTGATTCATCCCGTTTTGACAGGTCTTGTAGGCCTCGTCCAGTTCACCCCAGTGTTCCGGAGAACCTTCCCCTTCGTAGCTCCAGTGTGAAGCGAAAGCTGATGTCGAGATCATACTCAGCGCAATCAGCGCTGCCTTGCCAGTAATGTGTTTCATAATATTCTTCCGGTGAATTGTTGTAATTCAAATCATTATGATTTGTGTGGTTATTTTACCGGAGAAATGCGCTGGGAGAGAGGACTATCAGTGGAGGAGAGGCGTGGTCAGATGACCACGCCAAATGCTTATTTTTTACGACCGGTGATCCTGCACCACTCTTCTTTCTCTACCACCGGGTCAAGGGCGAAGAGATCCGCGTAGGCTTCATACACGCTGTCGGCCTGGCTTGCCAGGATACCTGAAAGCCCCAGCAGACCGCCCTCAACGGGCAGTACGCTGATTAACGGCGCCAGTTCACGTAACGGGCCTGCCAGGATGTTGGCGACCACCACGTCGGCTTTCATGGCCGCTGGCTGCGCATCCGGCAAATACAGCTCCAGACGATCGGAGACGCCGTTACGCTCGGCGTTATCGCGGCTGGCCTGAATTGCCTGCGGATCGATGTCGATCCCAATCGCTTTTGCCGCACCCAGTTTCAGCGCCGCGATAGCGAGGATCCCGGAGCCGCAGCCGAAGTCGATCACGGTTTTTCCTGCCAGATCCAGACCGTCCAGCCACTGCAGGCACAGGGAGGTGGTCGGGTGGGTGCCGGTACCAAATGCCAGGCCCGGGTCGAGCATCACGTTGACGGCGTTTTGATCTGGCACTTCGCGCCAGCTTGGGCAGATCCACAGACGCTTGCCAAATTGCATCGGGTGGAAGTTATCCATCCACTCCCGTTCCCAGTCTTTATCTTCCAGCTGTTCGATTTTGTGCACGAAACCTGGACCTAACAGTGGATGGTTTTCCAGAATCGCGACGACCTCTTTCATGTCGGTCTCGGCATCGAAAAGTCCAATGACGTCGGTATCACCCCACAGGCGCGTTTCGCCCGGCAGCGGCTCGAAGACCGGCGTGTCATGCGTGTCCTGGAAGGTGATGGAGACCGAGCCGGCCTCCATCAGCGCATCGCTCAGTTCCTCGGCGTTCGCGCCGGTTGTGTTCAGTTTTAATTGGATCCACGGCATGGCAAAACTCTTTATTTATCAGTAGAAATCATAGCGGACTGTGGGACGGGCTGACCGAAACGGTTCCCCACCACAAACGCCAGTAAACTTAGCAGTAACGAAGGCACAATAGGATGGAAGCCCAGGTACTGAATCTTAAACGTTGCGAGTACGGCATAAAGCACACCGCCAACAATCATCGCGCCCAGCGCGCCTGCAGCATTGGCTCGTTCCCAGTAGAGACCCAACACCAGCGGCCAGAGGAAAACGGCTTCAAGGCCGCCGAACGCCAGCAGGTTCAGCCAGATGATCATCTCCGGCGGGCGCCATGCGGCTAACAGCAGCAATGCCCCTAACACCAGCGTAATAATGGCTGACATACGCTTCAGGCGACGTTCATTTTCTACCTGCTCAGGACGCAGGTTGAGATAGAGATCTTTAATGATCGTCGCGGAGCTTTGCAGTAGCTGGGCGTTGATAGTGGACATAATAGCGGCCATTGGCGCAGCAAGGAAAATCCCGGCGGCAAATGGCGGCAGCACTTTAACCATCAGTGTCGGGATCACCAGATCCGGCACGGTAAGGTCAGGGATGACTGCACGTCCTAATGCACCCGCCAGATGCATGCCGAACATCAGGATCGCGACGACAATCGTCCCGATAATAATGCCTTTGTGAACGGCTTTGCTGTCTTTATAGGAGATACAGCGCACGGCGGTATGGGGCAGACCAATCACCCCAAAGCAGACTAACACCCAGAACGACGTCATAAATGCCGGAGAAAGAATATCATCCGCGCCTTGCGGCGAGACCAGTTTCGGATCAATAGCTTCCAGGGTTTCCACCGCATGCGTAAGTCCACCCGCAGCATGAACGATGCCCACCAGCAGAACGATCGTGCCAATCAGCATGACCATTCCCTGCAGCGTATCGTTCAGCACGCTGGCGCGGAATCCGCCAAACGCAGTATACAGCGCAATGCTTACCCCGAAGATAATCAACCCTGTCTCGTAGGGGATCCCGGCTGCCGTTTCCAGCAGACGAGCTCCACCGATAAACTGCACCGTCATCGCACCAATAAAGGCGACCAGCAGGCTCAGGCTTGCCAGCCATACCAGCAAGCGACTCTGGTAGCGTGCAAACAGCATATCGTTGAGCGTCACGGCGTTATAGCGCCGGGCCAGAATGGCAAACTTTTTACCCAGAATACCCAGAGAAAGCCAGACGGCAGGTAGCTGGATCATGGCCAGCAGTACCCAGCCTAACCCGTACTTATACGCGGCACCGGGACCGCCGATAAATGAACTGGCGCTGATGTAGGTGGCCGTCAGCGTCATGGCCAGCACGACGCCACCCATCGAACGGCTACCGAGGAAATACTCATTCAGAAAGGCGCCGGTCGCCCTTTTCCGCATGGCATAAATGGACAAGCCAAATACGACCAGCAGGTATGCGACAAGCGGCAGAATGACTTCAAGCTGCATCATCGTCCTCCAGCGGAATATCCCGGTAGATAAATTTAACCATCGCCCAGCACAGCAGGATAAATACCAGCGGTACCAGCAGGCACGCCATTTCAAACCAGTGAGGCAGGCCGGTAATACCGATGTCTGAATTAGGTAAGTAAGCGGTTACCAACCATGCGGCAAGATAGAGAAGGGTCAGCCACAGCGCCCAGCGCGCTTCTTTATGGGCCTGAACAAAACGAGCGTCCATCCACTCTCCTGGATAATTCATAGTGAGAGGCGGATTGTACGCATTGCAGGGGGGATACCAAATCATTTTCTGCTGCGCCAGAAACT
>NZ_JTLF01000368.1:0-5945 GCF_000798855.1 Enterobacter sp. ZOR0014
GGGGATAACCTGAGCGCGACGTTCAGCCCGGAACTGGCGGATCTCACTATCTACGTGATAGACGTGGCCGAAGGGGAAAAAATCCCGCGTAAGGGCGGGCCGGGGATCACCAAATCTGACTTTCTGGTGATCAACAAAACCGATCTCGCGCCCTACGTGGGTGCGTCGCTCGACGTGATGGCGCGCGATACCAACCGCATGCGTGGCGAACGTCCGTGGACGTTTACCAATCTGAAAGCGGGTGACGGTCTGGCGACGATTATTGCGTTTCTGGAAGAAAAAGGGATGTTGCGGGTGTAATGCGGTTTATCGCCGGGTGGCGGCTTCGCCTGACCCGGCCTACGGTTTTTGTAGGCCCAGTAAGCGCAGCGCCACCGGGCAAAAAACTCACGCCTCAGGCAGTTCCGCCAGCGGCCAGCGCGGACGCACGGACACGCTCAGGTCAGACGTTGCCCCCGCGTTAAGACGCACCATCCCGGCGTAAGCGATCATCGCGCCGTTATCGGTACAGAACTCTGGACGGGCATAAAACACTTCCCCGCGACGCTTTTGCATCATCTCAGCCAGCTTCGCGCGCAGCGTGCGGTTGGCGCTGACGCCGCCCGCCATCACCAGACGCTTAAAGCCGGTCTGATCCAGCGCGCGCTTGCACTTGATCATCAGCGTATCGACCACCGCATCTTCGAACGCGCGGGCGATATCGGCACGGGTCTGTTCGCTGTCGTCGTTATTACGAATCGTATTCGCCGCGAAAGTTTTCAGCCCGGAGAAGCTGAAGTCCAGCCCTGGACGGTCGGTCATCGGACGCGGGAAGACAAAGCGCCCTTCCGTTCCCTGCGACGCCATTTTCGAGAGCATCGGGCCGCCAGGATAATCCAGCCCCAGCAGCTTGGCGGTTTTGTCGAACGCTTCACCGGCGGCGTCGTCGATCGACTCGCCCAACAGCGCGTATTTGCCAATGCCCGTTACGCTAATCAGCTGCGTATGACCGCCGGAAACCAGCAGCGCAACAAATGGGAACTCAGGCGGATTCTCTTCCAGCATCGGCGCCAGAAGGTGACCTTCCATATGGTGAACCGGAATGGCCGGCACGTCCCACGCGAACGCCAGCGAACGGCCTACCGTCGCGCCAACCAGCAGCGCGCCCACCAGACCCGGACCCGCGGTATAGGCCACGGCATCAATATCAGTTGAACGTAACCCGGCCTCTTTCAGCGCCGCCTGAATCAGGGGAACCGTTTTACGCACGTGGTCACGAGAGGCCAGTTCCGGCACGACGCCGCCGTAGTCAGCGTGCAATTTCACCTGACTATACAGTTGGTTGGCCAGAAGGCCTTTTTCGTCGTCGTAAATGGCGATGCCGGTTTCATCGCAGGATGTTTCAATACCCAGTACACGCATGACTTGTTTTACCTCGTTTCACTACCGCGCAGTGTAGAGCCTGGGCGGGGTGATGTAAAACTTTGTTCGCCCCAGGAAGAAGGCTCGTGTATACTCCTTACCCTTATTAAAGTCCCTTTCAAAATCGCATCGGTGCTTTACAAAGCAGCAGCATTTGCAGTAAAATTCCGCACCATTTTGAAATAAGCTGGCGTTGATGCCAGCGGCAAACCGAATTTATTAAAGGTGAGAGTTACATGCCGGTAATTAAAGTACGTGAAAACGAGCCGTTCGACGTAGCACTGCGTCGCTTCAAACGTTCATGCGAGAAAGCAGGTGTTCTGGCTGAAGTTCGTCGTCGTGAGTTTTATGAAAAACCAACGACCGAACGTAAGCGCGCTAAAGCTTCCGCTGTGAAACGTCACGCGAAGAAACTGGCTCGCGAAAACGCACGCCGTACTCGTCTGTACTAATCGCTTGAGGGCCTCAGCCCTCAATTGACAGACAGAGTAGTAGTCGTAAGGCCGTGCTTCCGGAAGGAATGCGCGGCTTGTTTTCGTTTATAAGTCGCTTAAATTTTTGGGGCATATGGCCGGAAGAATCCCACGCGTTTTCATCAACGATCTGCTTGCCAGAACCGACATCGTCGATCTCATCGACGCGCGGGTAAAGCTGAAAAAGCAGGGCAAGAACTACCATGCGTGCTGTCCGTTCCATAACGAAAAAACCCCCTCTTTCACCGTTAACGGTGAAAAGCAGTTCTACCATTGCTTTGGCTGTGGCGCACACGGTAATGCCGTCGATTTTTTGATGAACTACGACAAGCTCGAGTTCGTTGAAACCGTCGAAGAGCTGGCGGCGATGCATAACCTTGAAGTGCCATATGAAGCAGGCAGTGGGCCAAGTCAGATCGAGCGCCATCAACGGCAAACGCTGTATCAACTGATGGATGGCCTGAATTCGTTTTACCAACAGTCTCTTAAGCACTCTGCGGCTGAGCCTGCGCGTCAATACCTGACAAAGCGCGGACTGAGCGACGATGTGATTGCGCGTTTCGCTATTGGTTACGCCCCGCCCGGCTGGGACAACGTGTTAAAACGTTTTGGCGGCAATAGCGAAGATCGTAAGTCTCTCATCGACGCAGGCATGCTGGTCACCAACGACCAGGGACGAAGCTACGACCGCTTCCGTGAACGGGTGATGTTCCCGATCCGCGATAAGCGTGGCCGGGTGATTGGTTTTGGTGGTCGCGTGCTGGGTGATGCCCTGCCGAAATACCTCAACTCCCCGGAAACCGATATTTTCCATAAGGGCCGCCAGCTTTACGGTCTTTATGAGGCGCAGCAGGATAACGCGGAACCTCCGCGTCTTCTGGTCGTCGAAGGCTATATGGACGTTGTCGCGCTGGCGCAGTACGACATTAACTACGCGGTGGCGTCATTAGGAACGTCCACGACGGCAGACCATATCCAGCTGCTGTTTCGCGTCACCAACAACGTGATTTGCTGTTACGACGGTGACCGCGCAGGACGCGATGCCGCCTGGCGTGCGCTGGAAACGGCGCTACCGTATATGACCGACGGGCGTCAGCTACGCTTTATGTTCCTGCCAGACGGCGAAGACCCGGATACGCTGGTGCGTAAAGAGGGCAAAGCGGCGTTTGAAGCGCGGATGGATCAGGCTCAGCCGCTCTCCACGTTTCTGTTTAACAGCCTGATGCCGCAGGTGGATTTAAGTACCCCTGACGGGCGCGCGCAGCTCAGTACGCTGGCGCTGCCGTTAATCAGCCAGGTGCCCGGCGAAACGCTGCGTATCTATCTGCGTCAGGAGTTAGGCAACAAGCTCGGCATTCTGGATGACAGCCAGCTTGAACGTTTAATGCCTAAACAGGCTGAAAACGGCACGGTTCGCCCCGCGCCTCAGCTAAAACGCACAACCATGCGTATACTGATAGGGTTACTGGTACAAAACCCCGAACTTGCACCGCAAGTGCCATCGCTGGCGGGTTTGAACCACGAAAAATTGCCCGGACTTGGCTTATTTTCAGAACTGGTCAACACGTGTTTGTCTCAGCCAGGTCTGACCACCGGACAACTTTTAGAACATTATCGCGGCACAAAAGAGGCCGCTACCCTTGAAAAATTGTCGATGTGGGACGATATAGCAGATAAGGACATTGCAGAAAAAACGTTCACCGACTCACTCAACCATATGTTTGATTCGATGCTTGAGTTGCGCCAGGAAGAGTTGATAGCTCGCGAGCGCACGCACGGCTTAAGCAGCGAAGAACGCCGGGAACTCTGGATGATTAACAAGGAACTGGCGAAGAAATAAGTGAAAGACAAAAGTATTTAACGGCTTAAGTGCCGAATATCGATCGGGGAGCCCCCGGCAGCCGCACTGAGAGGCAGCGGCAAAAATATAAGTACGCCCTCGCTTTAAAGGTTGGCAGCCCCATCGCCGACACCAATCAAACGAATTAAGTGTGGATACCGTCTTATGGAGCAAAACCCGCAGTCACAGCTGAAACTTCTTGTCCAACGCGGTAAGGAGCAAGGCTATCTGACCTATGCCGAGGTCAATGACCATCTGCCGGAAGATATCGTCGATTCAGATCAGATCGAAGACATCATCCAAATGATCAATGACATGGGCATTCAGGTGATGGAAGAAGCACCGGATGCCGATGATCTGTTGCTGGCTGAAACCTCCAACAATACCGACGAAGATGCGGAAGAAGCTGCCGCACAGGTACTGTCCAGCGTTGAATCTGAAATCGGGCGTACCACTGACCCGGTCCGCATGTACATGCGTGAAATGGGTACCGTTGAACTGTTGACCCGCGAAGGCGAAATTGACATCGCAAAACGCATCGAAGACGGGATCAACCAGGTTCAGTGCTCTGTTGCCGAATACCCTGAAGCGATCACCTATTTGCTGGAGCAGTACGATCGCGTTGAAGCGGAAGAAGCGCGCCTGTCTGACCTGATCACCGGGTTTGTTGACCCGAACGCGGAAGAAGATCTGGCGCCTACCGCGACTCACGTTGGTTCCGAACTGTCTCAGGAAGAGATGGATGACGACGAAGACGAAGATGAGGAAGAAGACGACGACAGCGCGGACGATGACAACAGCATCGACCCGGAACTGGCGCGTGAGAAGTTTGCCGAGCTGCGTACCCAGTACGAAGTCACGCGTGACACCATCAAAGCGAAAGGCCGCAGCCATGCCGCCGCGCAGGAAGAGATCCTGAAACTGTCTGAAGTATTCAAACAGTTCCGCCTGGTGCCAAAACAGTTCGACTACCTGGTAAACAGCATGCGCGTGATGATGGATCGCGTACGCACCCAGGAACGCATCATCATGAAGCTGTGCGTTGAGCAGTGCAAAATGCCGAAGAAGAACTTCATCACCCTCTTCACCGGCAACGAAACCAGCGAAACCTGGTTCAACGCCGCTATCGCGATGAACAAGCCATGGTCTGAAAAACTGCACGACGTGAAGGACGATGTCTATCGTGGTCTGCAGAAGCTGCATCAGATTGAAGAAGAGACCGGCCTGACCATCGAGCAGGTTAAGGACATTAACCGTCGTATGTCTATCGGTGAAGCGAAAGCCCGCCGTGCGAAGAAAGAGATGGTTGAGGCGAACTTGCGTCTGGTTATCTCTATCGCCAAGAAATACACCAACCGTGGCCTGCAGTTCCTGGATCTGATCCAGGAAGGCAACATCGGTCTGATGAAAGCGGTAGATAAGTTCGAATACCGTCGTGGTTACAAGTTCTCCACCTACGCTACCTGGTGGATCCGTCAGGCTATCACCCGCTCTATCGCGGATCAGGCGCGCACCATCCGTATTCCGGTGCATATGATTGAGACCATCAACAAGCTCAACCGTATCTCCCGCCAGATGCTGCAGGAGATGGGCCGTGAACCAACGCCTGAAGAGCTGGCTGAGCGCATGCTGATGCCGGAAGACAAGATCCGTAAAGTGCTGAAGATCGCCAAAGAGCCAATCTCCATGGAAACACCAATTGGTGATGATGAAGATTCGCATCTGGGTGATTTCATCGAGGATACCACCCTCGAGCTGCCGCTGGACTCTGCCACCACCGAGAGCCTGCGCGCTGCGACGCACGACGTTCTGGCCGGCCTGACCGCCCGTGAAGCAAAAGTGCTGCGTATGCGTTTCGGTATTGATATGAACACCGACCACACGCTGGAAGAAGTGGGTAAACAGTTCGACGTGACCCGCGAACGTATCCGTCAGATCGAAGCGAAGGCGCTGCGTAAGCTGCGTCATCCAAGCCGCTCTGAAGTGCTGCGTAGCTTCCTGGACGACTAACTTGTCCTGACAGTGAAAAAGCTCCCAATCGGGAGCTTTTTTTTGTTTATTACTTCTTCCTGTGGGCTGTGGGATCCCAGTAATTTATAAGCAGAAGCAATAACGTTGTTTCAGAGCGAATGCAGGCTTTCAGCGATGCTCTGATCCGGCTGTAAATCGCTGAGGCGTTTTCTGCAGGCCGGGGCGAGGCGCATGGATGCGCCGAGAGGGCGGGCTTTACA
>NZ_JTLF01000291.1:0-666 GCF_000798855.1 Enterobacter sp. ZOR0014
AAATCATTTACAATGCTTGCCTCTTGAATGGAGGGAAAGTGGGCAACGTACTGCATCAGCACACCTGGAAACGCGCAGCGGCCTTGACCGCGCTGTTTGCGATCCTGCTGATCGTGATAGCGCCGCTTATCTCCGTCTCCTTGCAGAAAGATCCCATGAGTGCCATGCCGGGCATGCATCATGACATGAGCATGATGTCGATGGACGCGCATCATGGCGATACGCCGCATACGATGCCTGTCGACCATGCGGAAGCGTGCGGTTACTGCGTGCTGTTAGCGCATGTACCTGGCATGATGCTGGCGCTGATCGTCCTGCTCTGCGTGGTGCTGCAACGGCTTCGCCTTAAGCCGCCGCGTCAGGCGGTCAGCCACTGGCACTTTTTCCCCTGGCTTTACCCCGATACCCGCGCGCCGCCGCGGCAGTCTGCTTTCTCCCTTTAAAAAAATATCGATAACTTTTTGCCTTAAAAAGGAAAAGTATGACTACCTGCACACCGCGCGCGGCATGGGGAAACCTGCTGCGTCGCCTCCATTTCTACATCGGGCTGTTTGTTGGCCCGTTTATCTTCTTCGCTGCGTTAACCGGTACGCTGTATGTGGCGACGCCACAGCTGGAAAATGTCCTCTATCGGCACGCGCTCCACACCGATTCCGCGGGCGAGCC
>NZ_JTLF01000202.1:0-2737 GCF_000798855.1 Enterobacter sp. ZOR0014
CTTGCCAAGGTCGGGGTCGCGAGTTCGAGTCTCGTTTCCCGCTCCAGATTAAAGACATGCGCAGTAGCGGGTGTCAGTTAGAAAAGTTTTACGGCGCGTTAGCAAAGCGGTTATGTAGCGGATTGCAAATCCGTCTAGTCCGGTTCGACTCCGGAACGCGCCTCCACTTTCTTCCCTGGCCGGATGGTGGAATCGGTAGACACAAGGGATTTAAAATCCCTCGGCGTTCGCGCTGTGTGGGTTCAAGTCCCACTCCGGCTACCATGGGAAACAAAGAATAATCAAAGCAATAAGCAGTGTCGTGAAACCACCGAAAGGTGGTTTTTTTGTGTTTGAAATCTATGTTACTTATTAGTAATTGTCATTTTTCCCCGCCTGCCTACCGCACCATTTTTACTCTTCAATCATGAAGTGCTTTCTGGACAATGTCTTTTTACTTATGCCATTACGTAAATGTGATTATGTTACTGCTGGTGAAATGATGAAAAACGGCAGGAGTCGAGGCAACACTGGTGTATCGGTAGGCTTCATAAAAAAAAGCCTACATAAAGCAGGCGATAAGAATGATGCATAGTTATTATAATGATGGTAAAGCGTAACAGTTTTCTGAAATTAGAACCGTAAAATCCGATAGTTACAAATATTTAGAGGCTGCATCAAAGATTTCCTGTGAGGCCAGTTCCCGATCAGATGCAACATAGATAACCTCATGGTCACCTGTTAAGGACGGAAAACCTGCCGACATGATCTGTAGATTGACTTCTTCTCCGTTGGGATACGCTTCACGTATTGATGTAACCCCTTTAAGTACCGAGATAGTTTTGCAAGGTTTTCCATTAAAAAAAACGATCACTTTTTTCATATATCACCTTGTATTTTGTCGTTGTTTTTCAAGCCGCAAATTTCCAATGGGGTTCTATTTATATTTTTCCACAAAGGGCCGTTTGCTTGCTAAAGGTCTCATCGTCGTCGTAGCGCAATGATAATATTACTTATCGCAGAGCATTACGTTGGCTGCCGCTGGGCCTTTATTACCGGCAATAATAGCGAATTCGACCTTTTGGCCTTCGAAAAGCGTATTGACACTTTCTTCCTGTAAGGCAGAAAAGTGAACAAATACATCTTTACTTCCATCGAGAGGGGAGATAAATCCAAAGCGCTTATCTTCGTTATACCACTTGACCAGACCTAAGATCCTGGATGACATAAAATACTCCATTTGAAGACGTTTAGAATAACAACGTTATGATAGGGAACGTATAAACGTATACGTATGAACTCAAAAGGAGGGGATATCAGAGATAGCGCCTGGTTAAGAGGACTGACTGGAAAAATACCGCATATAAAATATTGTATCGAACCAACGCGATCATTAAGGCATGGGATGGGCTAATAAGCAAATTTTATTTTTGCCCTTTGGGACCCGCTTAAGCCGACGTCACACCCCACCCAAATACGCCTTCCTCACCTCCTGATTGCCCAGCAGCTCCTCGCCGCTGCCGCTCAGGCGGATCTGCCCGTTAACCATCACATACCCGCGATCGGAAAGCTTCAGCGCGTGGTGCGCATTCTGCTCCACCAGGAAGATCGTCATCCCGTTGCGGGCCAGCTCGCGCAGCGTCTGGAAAATCTGTTTCACCACAATCGGGGCTAAGCCCAGGCTGGGCTCATCCAGCAACAGCAGCGTCGGACGGCTCATCAGCGCCCGGGCGATAGCCAGCATTTGCTGTTCTCCGCCGGACAGGGTCATCGCGCGCTGTTTACGCCGTTCTTTCAGGCGAGGGAACAGATCGAACATCGTTTGCATATCTTCGGCCGCAAACTGGTTGCCAATCGGGATGGTCCCCATCAGCAGGTTCTCTTCGACGGTCATATCCGGAAAGATACGTCTGCCTTCAGGTGCCTGCGCAATGCCGCCGGAGGCGACGTAGTGGGTGGATTTATGGCTGATGTCTTCGCCGCGATAAAGGATCTGTCCGTTGCGGATACGCGGCTGGCCAAAGATGGACATCAGTAATGTCGATTTACCCGCGCCGTTTGCGCCAATCAGCGCCACGGTTTCTCCTGTATTCACCTCAAGTGAGACCTGGTTCAGCGCCTGAATCACGCCGTAAAACACATCCACCTCGCGGAAGGCCAGCAGCGGTTCGCTCATAGGGTGACCTCGCTTTCATCCGTGCCAAGATAGGCGGCAATGACCTTTTCATCATGCTGGATCTGCGCGGGTTTCCCCCTGGCAATCACGTCACCGTGGTCGAGCACGATAATATCGTCCGAAATCTCCATCACCATCCCCATGTCATGCTCAATCAGTAATACCGTGATGTCATGATGATCCCGCAGAAAACGAATGATGCTGCTCAGCTTATGCGTTTCAACCGGGTTTAGCCCGGCGGCAGGTTCGTCGAGACAGATCATCTCCGGTCCGGTACACATTGCCCGGGCGATCTCCAGGCGCCGCTGCTGACCGTACGACATCTCCCCCGCCAGGCGATTGGCACAGTCCACCAGATCGACCACTTCCAGCCAGTAGAAAGCTCTGTCGAGGGCGTCGCTTTCCGCCCGACGGTAGGCCGGGGAATTAACGATCCCGGCGAGCAGATTCCGGTTAACGCGCATATGCTGTGCGACCAGCAGATTTTCCACGACCGACATCTCGCGAAACAGACGGATGTTCTGGAAGGTGCGCGCCAGCCCGGCGCGGTTGACCAGGTGGGTTCCGCCAAACATTTTATAG
>NZ_JTLF01000059.1:0-4920 GCF_000798855.1 Enterobacter sp. ZOR0014
CAGTCAGCAATGTCAAACCGCAGGCCAGTTTAGTAAGGGCAAAGGCCGATGGAAAAATTTTTGGCCGCACTTCAATCCTAAATGAAGAACAGCAATGAGCAGTGATTGATCGTTTAAACGCCGGAACCACCATCAGCGCAGTTGCTCGGGAATTTAATACATCCCGGCAAACAATAATCCGGGTTAGAGCGGGTAATCAGAAACGCAATGCTGTATTACCGGATTACTTAATGCCTATAATTGAGATACCGACCTGAATCAGATGTAAACACAACCGATGGAGTAAAAATGAAAATACCTGCAATTTTTCCGGTCTTAGTGATGGGGTTGTCCTCACTCTTTGTATCCCAGCAGGCGATGGCGCATGCTCATCTTAAGACTGCGGTCCCCGCCGATAAAGCTGAACTTACAGAGTCCCCTAAACAGCTGGCATTGAGCTTTACAGAATCTCTTGAGCCCTCTTTTTCCAAAGCGGAATTAAAAAATGCAGACGGCCATATTATTCCTGCCGGAAAACCAGCCCTTGATCCAAAAGACAAAGCGACGTTAATAGTGCCTGTGAGCACGAAGCTGGATAAAGGACAATATGAAGTCGACTGGACAGCTCTTTCAGTAGATGGTCATAAAACACAGGGAAAATATACTTTTACTGTTAAGTAAAAGGCCGAAGTCGACATGTATCGTGTCAGTGTAAATGACACGATACATTTTTGAGTGCGCTTACGTTCCGGTTGTGAAGAACAAACGCGGATTCAGTTATTCTGAATCATCTTTAGGGCCGAGAAAGTAAAACCCAAAAGGCAGCGACCCCACAATGGTGAACATAAGGCTGTAAATGGCCACCCATGCGCCCTGGATGATAAACAGGGATGTGTCCCAGGTATCCATCGGCAGATTGTACTGGTCTTCTACGCCCTGGAACGCGGCTTTTGACACCACGCATACCGCAACGATAAACACACAAGCCACAGCAATAAGAAACTTTTTCCCTTCCGGGGTTTTGAGAATTTTCAACATAACGATTTCCTCATATTTTCTGAATAAACAACCCGGCCCGCCCTTTCGAACCGGGACCGGTCAGAATGTCACATTAATTTTGCCCCAGAATGTTCTTCCTGGTTCGTTAACGGAGGTATTGGCGGAATAGCCAAAGCTACTGTTACCCGCCAGGTTGAGATGCTCGCTGTAATCCTTGTCCAGAAGATTATCGACACCGGCGCTTACTTTAAAGTACTTGTTCACACGGTAAGCGGCATTGGCGGAAACCACGGCAAAACCGGCGCTGCTGTCAAAATCTTTGCCCACCACATTACCTTCATTAATCGCCACCCGATGCTGACTACTGACCAGACGTACCAGCCCGGTACTGCTCCAGTTACCACTTTCCCAGGACAATCCCAGACGGGCTTCAAGAGGAGGCATTTGCGGAAGGGGTTTACCATCTTCCGTGTTCCTGCCCCAGGAATAGGCCAGACTGGCGTCGGTTTTCCAGCTGTCGGTCAGCTTATAGCTGACACCGGCTTCCCCTCCCATGATGGTGGCGTTGATGTTATCGACCTGGCTGATATATGCATCGTTGGGATCGTAGCGGAAAAGGATAAAATCATTTACGCGACCGACATAAGCAGAAACCCAGGCGTTTGTACGTTTGCCGGAATACTGTGCGCCAATATCAAGCTGGGTCGTTTTTTCGGTTTTAACTTTATCAAACGCGTCTGAGGTGCCGTCAGGCCCGTAAGTGGGGGAAAACAGTTCCCAGTAGTCCGGGAAACGTTCTGTATACCCAAGCCCGGCATACAGCATGAGCGGCATTTCTGCGAGGGTATGCTCGAAACGTACAAACCCGGCAGGAAGGGTGTCCGTTCGCTCTGAGGAGCCTTTCCCGGAAAAATTATCCACGAGGATACGGTCAAGGCGAGCGCCCCCCACTACCTTGCTTGAATCAGTGGTATTCCAGGTGAGTTCACTGAAGAGACCATAATCATGGAAACGGGCATCTTTGACCCAGCTGTTATCCATTTTATTACGATGGGTATTCAGCTGGGTATCGGCGCCGCTTTTCAGCTCCACATCCGCCCATTCCCACGTGCCCATCACACGACCGCCCACAGTACGTCTGTCGACTTCCATCGCCATTGGCATATCCATGTCCATTGACATGCCGGTATCCATTGAGTCACCCATGCCGCTGTCTGTCATTCCTTCCGACATACCTCCTGACATACCACCGTCGGGTGAACGAAGTGAATAGTTATCCATAATGTGGTCGGCGTAGTTGTAATAGACATTCGCTTCAAATTTCTGGAATACCTCCCCGATATTTGATTTTTCGAACCTGGCACCCAGGCTTTCTCGCTTAAACTGGGAGCCGTCCATACTGCGCCCCGCATAACGCGATTCCCCGTCCCCTTTCCCTGCCGTCAGCTCAATCAGGGTATCTTTATCAGGCGTCCAGCCGAGCGCCATATCGCCGTTCCATTTATCCCATTTTGAGGGGACGCGATCGCCATTGCCATCCTTATAGTCATCGGAACGTGATTTGTTACCCATCAGGCGTAAATATCCATCTTCGCTGCCCAGGCTGATATCCGCATTCTCATCCCAGCGATTGTTCGAGGCAGCAAGCAGGCTGGCATTTCCCTGTACGCCGGGTTTATCAAACAGGGGCTGCTCGCGATCGAAACGAATTGTCCCTGCAGAGTTACCCGGCCCCCACAGGACCGTTTGCGGCCCTTTGGTCAACGTCAGAAGGTCAAAACTTTCCGGGGAGATATAAGAGCTGGGGGCATCCATTCGGGCCGGACAGGCACCCAGCATCTCGCCATTATTGGTCAGGATACGCAGACGCGATCCGAACATTCCGCGAAAAACCGGATCGCCATTCGTGCCACCGGCCCGTATCTGTGAAAAGCCGGGGATGGTTTTCAGATAATCAGAACCATCACTTGCCGGGACAGGCTGACGAGGTCTTTTTGGGGTCGTGACAACCTCCAGCGGCGATGAGGCGGGAGCCGTAACAACCATGACGGAATCATCCTCCATCGCTGCGTGATCGTGGCTCTCCTGGGCAGCAATGGCATTCGTCTGGAATGTCATCATAATCAGAACTGCAAGAGGGGTACGTACAAAACGTTGAGTTTTCATTATTTGCCTTACTGTTTTTCTGGCGTAAGCAAGCTTGCCTGACCTGAGGCAGGCAGCAAATTACGTCTATTTTTGTGAGTCGTTAATTCGCAGAAAGAAAAACAGCAGGCGGCGCGCGGGCTCGCTGAGGTGTCCAGGCGCGGAAAATCGGTGAGCAAATGGCCTGCAAAGGAAGAGACAGACGAACGCAAAGTAACATCAGCCAGAGCATTACCGTCAGCAATAACTGGACGAAAGGCAGATGAATCAGTAGCTGACAATATCCACAGGCAATTTCTTCCATTGGGGACATAGCGTGTCCCGCCATCATGGGATGAACCATAGTGTGGTTTTTTTCGCAATGCTCCGTCATAGCCATGTCGTGGTGCATTCCTGACATAGCCATACCGCGGTGCTCAGGCATAGCCGTCGTAATAGCTGAATTCACACAGTCGGAATGGTGAGCTAAAGATTTAGATATGACAGGCGCAATGAACAACATGGCTACTGAGAGCAATGCCATACATGCTGCAAAAAAGAAGAAACGATTGCGCCCGTACAAAAAATGTTACCCGGTCATGACTATATGGGCTTTAGTGTATCAAATTTGATTTGCAAATGTTAACAGAACTCACCTTTTAGCTCATGATTGAAAAATCTGCTGACGTGGTACGTTTAAGAGATCGCAGTCTGTCAAAAAGAGTATTGAACAGCGGTAAATTCGCAATGGCGCGGTTCATAGAGGCAGACTTTAACATCCGCTTTTAGCTCTGAACTGTCTGTTATGCTGTTTAATAAAAAGGATTAACGTAGGATATTTTCCGTTTTCCAGGCGGAGTCCAACATGAAGCCCTTCATAGCGCAGTAGCTACCAGATGCGGTGATAAGTAAAGCGATCGAGCTCAGGCATCACTGATATGTCTTGATCAGTAGTTGGAAGCCGGGCGTCGAAGTTGCCGGTCAATACAGTCCACGTGCTCGACGTTCCCGCTACTGGTCGCATCACACTTTAGCCGCGTCCGAATTGCCTTCATATCCAAAATGGCGTCTGCAAGCAGTTTCCTTCCTCAGGCGACTGCAGGCATTTAACATTGGATTCCTAACTTCTAACGGTAACGTCAGAAATGCCGTGCTAGGTGCAGAGTACACGGGTAAAAAACCGTCTTCAGCCTCGCGGATAATACTAATTATCGGTTGGTCGAAAAAAAAGCTTCTCCACGGAGATGCCTCGTCTGGCTTATCAAGACATTTCTAACATCGTAGGGTATTAATCAATTGTCAGCAGGTCGCCTTCACTCATGGTTCTGGTGAGGCACGATTGGTTTAGCCCTCGACATAACATCCTGCCTGATGAATGAGCTATGATATGTATCTGTATTAGCGCCAATATACGTATTGATACAACTGAAAATATCGGTAATAAATAAATGCTTGTAGCTCAAGAAAACCAATGAATTATAAAAATCATGTTAAACCCAACACTTTAAGTCATTGAAGTTAATTATTTTTTACTTTTAGCGCTACAGCTTCACCGCATGGCGCCTCGAACCCCTCTTCATATCACTCATCTTTTTTTATTTTTACCACACTGTTCCAATGCTGTGCCTCAAGAATAGAAATCACTTATATCGAGTATAAAAATACCATCCGCATGCAAATGGTAAATAAACCCAATTTTGGTCAGAAACCTTGCGTACATTTTGTTACCATTGTACTTTTATATTTCCACTTGATAATGCAATGAGTTTAAGTATGAGTGAAAATGATACAATCCCAAAGCAGTCCAAAAGCCAGATT
>NZ_JTLF01000031.1:0-2514 GCF_000798855.1 Enterobacter sp. ZOR0014
CTCTTGCATGCCATGCAAGCGCTCTCCCAGCTGAGCTATAGCCCCATCGTAAAGCTGTCATGTTGACGGGCGGCATAATATGAATTCCGCCGCGGAGTGTCAACGGCAAATTCATTGACCGTGATTCAATCGCCGAAAATTCATGCAAATGAATCACTTTGCGAGCCTGCTCGCAGTCATGAGTTAAGCCTGTCACGTTTTCACGTTAAACGGTGCTATAAAATGAGCCGTTAATTAACCCCAAGAATATTCAGGAAATTGTATGATCAAGGAACGAATGACGCCGGAAGAGTTAGCCCTGCTCACCGGCTATAGCCGACAGACCATCAATAAATGGGTACGCAAAGAGGGTTGGATAACGTCACCAAAACCAGGCGTCCAGGGGGGCAAAGCACGCCTGGTACATGTGAATGAAAAGGTGCGTGACTTTATCCGCAGCGCGCGACGGGCAACGGAGACATCCGCAATGCCTGACGGCATCAGCAATGAGCGTTCGCTTCATACCCTCCTCCTGACGCTGGCAAATGAAATGACGCCAGAAGAGCAGAAGCAGATGACATCACTGTTACTGCGGGAAGGGATTACCGGTTTGTTACAACGCCTGGGAATTCGCGACCAGAATTAATATGAAAAGATTACGTAGCAAAATGACCACGGAAGAGCTGGCGGAGAGTTTAGGCGTTGCCAGGCAAACGGTGAATCGCTGGATACGCCAGCAGGGATGGGAGACCGAAGGTCTCAATGGTGTGAAAGGCGGTCGGGCGAGGCTCATACACGTCGATGCGCGCGTGAAGGAACATATCATGCGCCTCCCGGCTATCCGAAACCGTCAGGCAGTGTACCACCTGGCAGAGACAACAGCGCCATACATTGTCCCCTCCTCTACTCTGCGACCGGATATCATTGCGACGCTGGAAAACCTGACGCCGTCTGAACAGGAACGTCTGGATGCCTTCCTGAAGCGCGAAGGGTTACGCGGCTTTCTTACCCGTCTGAATCTGGCTGAATATACGGCATAAAAAAACGGCAGGTCCCCCTGCCGTTCTGCCAGACTAAAATGTGATTACTGCTGGTTTTCACGTGCCGCAATAAAGTCCAGCGCTTTGTTAATACGCGCCACGCTGCGTGATTTACCAATTGCATGCACGGTCACATCCAGTGCCGGGGACTGGCCCGCACCGGTCACCGCAACACGCAGCGGCATACCGACTTTACCCATACCAACTTCCAGCTCGTCCGCCGTCGCCTGAATAGCGTGATGCACGTTCTCTGCGGTCCAGTCAGCGATCGCAGTCAGCTTGTCTCGCACCACTTCCAGCGGCTGACGCGCAACCGGGCGGAGGTGTTTCTTCGCCGCATCCGCGTCAAACTCATCAAACTCTTCATAGAAGTAGCGGCAGCTTTCAGCCATTTCTTTCAGCGTTTTGCAGCGCTCGCCGAGCAGTTTCACCAGGTCCGCCAGTTCAGGGCCCGTACGGGTATCAATATTTGCCTGCTCAATGTGCCACTGAAGGTAAGTCGCCACGTATTCTGGCGGCATGGTATTGATGTAATGATGGTTCAGCCACTGCAGCTTATCGGTGTTAAATGCGCTCGCTGATTTGCTCACTGAGCTCAGCGAAAATAGTTCGATCATCTCTTCGCGGCTGAAGATCTCCTGGTCGCCGTGGGCCCAGCCCAGACGCACCAGATAGTTCAGCAGTGCTTCCGGCAGATAACCGTCATCGCGATACTGCATAACGCTGACCGCGCCGTGACGTTTAGACAGTTTTTTCCCGTCATCGCCGTTGATCATGGAAACGTGTGCATAGACAGGCACAGGGGCGTTCAGCGCTTTCAGAATGTTGATCTGGCGCGGCGTGTTGTTGATATGGTCTTCACCACGGACAACGTGGGTAATCTCCATATCCCAGTCGTCAACCACAACGCAGAAGTTATAGGTTGGGGAACCATCGGTGCGGCGGATGATCAGATCGTCCAGCTCCTGGTTGCTGAATTCGATCGGGCCACGGATCTGGTCGTCAAAGATCACCGAGCCATCCTGCGGGTTAGCAAAACGCACCACGCACGGTTCATCAGCAGCATGCTCGCTATGGTCATGGCGGCAGCGGCCGTCATAACGCGGCTTTTCACCGTTTGCCATCTGCTCTTCACGCAGCGCATCCAGACGCTCTTTGGAGCAGTAGCATTTATACGCCGTGCCCGCGACCAGCATCTCATCAATAACTGCGTTATAGCGGTCAAAACGTTTGGTCTGGAAATACGGGCCTTCATCCCACTCCAGGTTCAGCCAGTTCATCCCATCCATAATGGCTTCAATTGCTTCCGGCGTGGAGCGCTCAAGATCGGTGTCTTCAATACGCAGCACGAACTCACCTTTGTTGTGGCGTGCAAAAAGCCAGGAATAGAGAGCAGTACGAGCACCACCGACGTGCAGATAGCCTGTCGGGCTCGGCGCGAAGCGAGTTTTGATTTTCATGAAATGGCCTTACGTTATAAAGATGCCGGCAATCG
>NZ_JTLF01000102.1:0-5892 GCF_000798855.1 Enterobacter sp. ZOR0014
TGAACGCTCAGACGCTGGCGAATAAATCAACAAATGTGATATAGTTCACACATATTCTGTAACGAGAAACACCGTTTCATTCAGTTCGTCTGTTTTGTAGAGGATGGGTTCTATGGCAACCATTACTACCAGCATGGTTCTCCTGCGCTGGCCTTTGTTGAGCGCGGTACTGATGTTTTTAGCCAGCACGCTGAACATTCAGTTTCGTAAATCTGACTACGCGGGTCTTGCGGTCATCAGCACTCTGCTGGGACTTGGCGCGGCTTGCTGGTTCGCAACGGGCCTGTTGGGCATCACCCTGCTGGATATTGCCGCTGTCTGGGAAAATATTAAAGTCGTGATGGTAGAGGCAATGAGCCACCAGCCACCAGACTGGCCAATGGTGATTACCTGATTCCTGTATAAACAAAAAACCCAGACGATGTCTGGGTTTTTTGTTTGAGCATCCGTTGATCAGAACGGGATGTCGTCGTCGAAGTCCATTGGTGGCTCGTTAGACGGTGCCGGAGCAGACTGCTGCTGCGGACGAGACTGCGCGCCGCCGCTGAACTGGTTGCCGCCCTGTGGCTGCTGAGGCTGACCCCAACCGCCCTGCTGCTGCTGACCACCACCTGCTGGTGCGCCACCGCCCTGACGGCCGCCCAGCATCTGCATGGTACCGCCAACGTTTACCACAACTTCGGTGGTGTACTTCTCAGCGCCGGACTGATCGGTCCATTTGCGGGTACGCAGCTGGCCTTCGATATAGACCTGAGAACCTTTACGCAGATACTCACCGGCAACTTCTGCCAGTTTGCCAAACAGCACCACGCGGTGCCATTCAGTCTGCTCTTTCATCTCACCGGTCGCTTTATCACGCCAGGATTCGGAAGTAGCCAGCGTAATGTTGGCAACTGCGCCACCACTCGGCATGTAGCGTACTTCCGGGTCCTGGCCCAGATTACCGACGAGAATCACCTTGTTTACGCCTCTGCTGGCCATGTTCGTGTCTCCTGAATACGTTTCTTAATAGTGTAAACGCGCGAGTGTACCATTTCCACGCGGCAATTTGCATAGTTGCGTAGTCGGTTCCGAAATCTCACGCGAACTCGACATTGTTACACAGCGAATCAGAAAATGCATTCCAATACTGTATATTCAAACAGGTTAAATTGTGTCATAATTAGCCGTTTCTGACAGCCGTTTGTCCTTCAAACAAACCAGGCAATCCGTGTTTCAACCGGGAAAGGTGAATGGATAAGATCGAAGTTCGGGGCGCCCGCACCCACAATCTCAAAAATATCAACCTCATAATCCCTCGCGACAAACTCATCGTCGTGACCGGGCTTTCGGGGTCTGGCAAATCCTCACTGGCTTTCGACACCTTGTATGCCGAAGGACAGCGTCGTTACGTTGAATCTCTCTCCGCGTACGCGCGTCAGTTCCTGTCGCTGATGGAAAAACCGGATGTCGATCATATTGAAGGGTTATCGCCTGCGATCTCCATCGAGCAGAAGTCGACTTCGCATAACCCGCGTTCAACGGTCGGTACCATTACTGAAATTCACGACTACCTGCGTCTGCTGTATGCGCGCGTGGGTGAGCCGCGCTGCCCGGACCACGACGTCCCGCTGGCGGCGCAGACCGTGAGCCAGATGGTGGATAACGTGCTGTCGCAGCCGGAAGGCAAACGCCTGATGCTGCTGGCGCCAATTATTAAAGAGCGTAAAGGCGAACACACCAAAACGCTGGAGAACCTGGCAAGCCAGGGCTATATCCGCGCCCGTATTGACGGCGAAGTGTGCGACCTGTCGGATCCGCCAAAACTGGAGCTGCAGAAAAAGCACACCATTGAAGTGGTGATCGATCGCTTTAAGGTGCGTGAAGACCTCGCGACGCGTCTTGCGGAATCGTTCGAAACGGCGCTGGAACTCTCCGGTGGTACCGCCGTTGTTTCCGATATGGACGACCCGAAAGCGGAAGAGCTGCTCTTCTCCGCCAACTTTGCCTGCCCGATTTGCGGCTACAGCATGCGTGAGCTGGAACCGCGTCTGTTCTCGTTCAACAACCCGGCAGGCGCATGCCCAACCTGCGACGGCCTGGGCGTACAGCAGTATTTCGACCCGGACCGCGTGATCCAGAACCCTGAGCTGTCGCTGGCAGGCGGCGCCATTCGCGGCTGGGATAAGCGTAACTTTTACTACTTCCAGATGCTGAAATCGCTGGCGGAGCACTATAAGTTCGACGTGGAAGCCCCGTGGGCCAGCCTGAGCCCGAACGTGCACAAAGTGATCCTGTTCGGTTCCGGTAAAGAGAACATTGAGTTCAAATACATGAACGATCGCGGTGATACCTCCGTGCGTCGCCACCCGTTTGAAGGGGTGCTGCACAATATGGAGCGCCGCTACAAAGAGACCGAATCCAGCGCGGTACGCGAGGAGCTGGCGAAGTTCATCAGCAACCGCTCCTGTGCCACCTGTGAAGGCACGCGTCTGCGTCGCGAAGCGCGTCATGTCTTTGTCGAAAACACGGCGCTGCCGACCATCTCAGACATGAGCATCGGCCACGCGATGGACTTCTTCAACAACCTGAAGCTCTCCGGTCAGCGCGCGAAAATCGCTGAAAAAGTGCTGAAGGAGATTGGCGATCGTCTCAAGTTCCTGGTGAACGTGGGTCTGAACTACCTGACGCTTTCCCGCTCGGCAGAAACGCTGTCCGGCGGTGAGGCCCAGCGTATCCGCCTGGCCAGCCAGATTGGCGCAGGCCTGGTGGGCGTGATGTACGTGCTGGATGAGCCGTCAATCGGCCTGCACCAGCGCGACAACGAACGTCTGCTCGGCACGTTGGTCCACCTGCGCAACCTCGGTAACACGGTGATTGTGGTGGAGCACGACGAAGACGCGATTCGCGCTGCGGATCACGTGATCGACATTGGTCCTGGCGCGGGCGTACACGGCGGTCAGGTGGTCGCGGAAGGGACGCTGAAAGATATTATGGCGGTACCCGAGTCGCTGACCGGCCAGTACATGAGCGGCAAGCGTAAGATTGAGGTGCCAAAACAGCGCGTAGCGGCAGATCCGGAAAAAGTGCTGAAGCTGACCGGCGCGCGCGGCAACAACCTGAAAGATGTGACGCTGACGCTACCGGTTGGCCTGTTTACCTGCATCACTGGCGTGTCCGGTTCCGGTAAATCGACGCTGATTAACGATACCCTGTTCCCGATTGCGCAGACGGCGCTGAACGGTGCGACGCTGGCCGAGCCCGCGCCGTACCGAGACATTCAGGGGCTGGAACATTTCGATAAGGTTATCGACATTGACCAGAGCCCGATTGGCCGAACCCCTCGCTCGAACCCGGCGACCTATACCGGCGTCTTCACGCCCGTACGTGAACTGTTCGCCGGCGTGCCTGAAGCGCGTTCACGCGGGTACACGCCGGGACGGTTCAGCTTTAACGTGCGCGGCGGCCGCTGTGAAGCGTGCCAGGGCGATGGCGTCATCAAAGTTGAGATGCACTTCCTGCCGGACATCTACGTCCCGTGCGACCAGTGCAAAGGTAAACGCTATAACCGCGAAACGCTGGAAATTAAGTACAAAGGCAAGACCATCCACGAAGTGCTGGACATGACCATCGAAGAGGCGCGCGAGTTCTTTGACGCCGTCCCTGCGCTGGCGCGTAAGCTGCAGACCCTGATGGACGTCGGTCTGACCTACATTCGTCTGGGGCAGTCCGCCACTACGCTGTCGGGCGGTGAAGCCCAGCGCGTGAAGCTGGCGCGTGAGCTCTCCAAACGCGGCACCGGTCAGACGCTGTATATTCTGGATGAGCCGACTACCGGTCTGCACTTTGCGGATATCCAGCAGTTGCTCGACGTGCTGCATCAGCTGCGCGATCAGGGCAACACGATTGTGGTCATCGAACATAATCTGGACGTGATTAAAACCGCGGACTGGATTGTCGATCTCGGCCCGGAAGGCGGCAGCGGCGGCGGTGAAATCCTCGTCTCCGGTACGCCAGAGACCGTTGCAGAGTGCGAAGCCTCGCACACCGCGCGCTTCCTTAAACCGTTGCTGTAATGTCAGACGGAGAGTTGTTGTCGGGTCGCTTCCGGCAGCAGCTCTACTGCCTGTTTATAAGACGCATCCACCAGATAGTAAATTTGCGAGCCGGGCAGGGATCCATCCAGATAAACCGTGCTCCAGTGCGCCTTATTCAGGTGTTTGCTCGGCCTCACATCATCATGCTGCTGGCGTAGCAAATCCGCCAGCTCCGGGCTGGTTTTCAGCGACGCGGCCGGGCGGCCTTCGACCTCTTTCACCATCGCAAACAGCACATCTCCCACTTTTATCTGCGTGGCTTTCCAGTCGCTATGCACGCTCTGCTCCGCGCCAGGTTTACTCATGCAGTACTGAAGTAGCTCCGAAATTGTCATCATTATTCCCCTTGTAGCGTTGCGATAATTTTACGCGAACCACCGTGAATGCGATGTTCTCCCAGCCAGATCCCTTGCCACGTTCCCAGCAGTAGCCGCCCGTTGTGTACCGGCAGCATCAGCGATACCCCGAGCAGAGAAGATTTGATATGCGAAGGCATGTCATCTGCGCCCTCATAATCGTGCTCATAGGGGGCGTTGTCCGGGACACTCTTCAGAAAATGGTTTTCCATATCAGACCGGACAGTGGGATCGCAATTTTCATTAAGCGTGAGGGAGGCTGACGTGTGTTGAAGCAGCAGATGCAGTAAACCCGTTCTGACGCGCGACAAATCGCGGATTTGCCCGATGACTTCCTCCGTCACCAGGTGAAAACCGCGGGGTTTAGCGCTTAAGGTCAGGGTCTGTTGATACCACATGTGCTGCTCCGTTTAGAAAGATGAACCTTTCTAAGTGTGCAGCAAGAAGTCGAAAGGTAAAACCCGCCGCAGCGAGATTTGATTAAAAAAGAATCAAACTCGCGGCCAGACGCTTAATACTCCGAGTTAACAATCACCTCTTCGCCAAATTTTCCTGCCATCGGCAGCGGTCGATAGGTCGAGTTAGAGGCGCGTAACACCCTGATCGCTCTGGCTCCTGTATCCTGCGCCGCGGTAATGTCGTTATCCGAATCACCATAGAACACTTTGATGTTTTTCTTCTCCAGCCACTGGGTTTTGGTGTTTTGCCCTTCTTTGTCACCCGCAAAAATGACCGGGTTCATGTTGGCAGCCGGGATCTGGAAATCATCCTGCAGGGTTCTGGAGACGGTTTCTGTTTTGGTCTGACTACGACCGGTGACGAAGTAAATGCTGTCGCCGCGCTTCACATGCATGGCAATGACCGCCCGGGCGACCTCTTTCGGGATACTGTAATCGTCCCAGCCGTTATTCATCTTTTCCCAGAACGCCGGGTTCTTCAGATACGCTTCGCTGTCCGGCGAATACATTTTTTTGCCGCGCCAGAATCCCGGGCTGGAGAACAGAACGGTGTCGTCAATATCAAAGCCAACGGCCATGGGCGGGCGGCCCATCAGACTGTTTTCGATTTGGGCCACGGATACCCAGTGAATAGGAGCCTGTTCGGCAAGAATGGCAGCGGTAGTGCCGGTGTAAAGCGGCGTTGGCGCAGAAGCGCGCGCGACGACGGCACTATTAAGTGAGAACAATAAGCAGGCGGCGCTGAGCGCCAGTGTGATCTTGCGCATATTTTCCCCTGAATATTCAGTTCGTTATCGTTTTATTTTGAGTGAATGGTCAAAAAACTATCCGACCATAACCCCAGCGGCAGGTGAAGAAAAGGAGTTTTTGATTATCAATCTGAAGAAAAAGAAGACGATCACAAAGCGAGACATCGACCTGAGTAGCCTGATGCCCTCACCCCGGCCCTCTCCCACTGTACGGTCCGGGGACATGGTAGACAGGTGTTCGGGGACATGGTGA
>NZ_JTLF01000222.1:0-305 GCF_000798855.1 Enterobacter sp. ZOR0014
AGCGCGGTGATGTCGTCAGATGAGCGGTTCGGGGAATGATGAGGCACGCGGGGCCGGTCCTGAAGGCCGGAGAGGCCTTCCTGAGCCCAGCGCTGAAGCCACTTGTAGCCGGTGGCGGGTGAAATGCCGAAGCGACGGCACAGCGAACGTATGTTCGCCCCGTCCTGCGAGGCGAACAGTACAAACTCGGTACGTAATGACATGGTATCTCTCGCATCCCAGGGCATAAGTGACTCCATAAACGGGTTCTTATGCCTTAGTTGTAAGTGTCTACCATGTCCCCGAACAAGTGTTCACTATGTCCC
>NZ_JTLF01000396.1:0-6743 GCF_000798855.1 Enterobacter sp. ZOR0014
ATGGAAGTTTTGCGGCATTCTGGCTACACAATAACAAGGGAAGACTCACTCGTGGCTGCAACCCTGCTTACTCAAAATCTATTCACACATGGTTACGTTTTGGGGAAATTATGAGGGGATCTCTCAGTGCTCAGCATGTTTGAGTGCTTTACTCGCCGCGGGTTGAGAAATATGTAAAACTTCAGCCGCACGCGTTAAGGAACCACAAGTCATTACAGCATAAAAGATATCGAGATGTCTTAATTTCATTCCATGTAGCCTACTGATTATTTATTTCTACGGACTATTCTAACGAATAAAGTATAAATAATCAGATATACTCGTCATAATTCAAATTTTGGTTTAGTTGTCACGAGAATTAATTCGTAAACGTGCAAGCTAAATAGATTGACTAGGGGAATATACGGGGTAAGAAAGCGGCTCGGCATACTGCCCTATAATAAATTGTTAGGAGAAGTACGCCGAGTAGTGTGTAGCTATTAGGTAAAGTATGTACCAATTTCAATAAATATTTTAATTAAGATACTGTTTGAAATATCAACAATAAAGGCACCGACCATAGGAACGACAAGGAAAGCTTTATGTGATGGTCCAAATGCTTTTGTGACTGTTTGCATATTCGCAATTGCTGTTGGTGTTGCTCCCATACCAAAGCCACAGTGACCCGCGCTGATCACGACAGCATCATAATCTTTGCCCATCATTTTGAAGGTGACAAAGCAGGCAAATAGCACCATGACAACAGTTTGTACAGCAATGATAATTAATACTGGCCCTGCCATGCTTGCCAATTGACCAAATTTTAATGACATTAACGCCATTGCCAAGAAAAGCGATAAAGCAACGCTACCTAATACATCGACGGTCGGCTCAAACACTTCGTGTTTAAATACATGAGTCAGTGTATTACGGATAATAATACCGACAAATAAACACCAGACAAAAGTAGGCAGTTGCAGAAAAGTATCTTTAAACAATGCACTGATATAGCCACCAACAACAATACAGATAATCAGCATTGAAATGGTTTCAATAACGTTATTTGCATTGATTTTTCTTTTGACGCTTGGTTGCTCAAAAGCTTCAACGATAGTGTCGCGCTCTTGCTCGGTTGTTTTAGGAATAGAGACCTTTTTCAAAAGATGACGGGCAACAGGGCCGCCAACTAAACCACCCAACACTAATCCAAGTGTTGCACAAGCCATCGCTAATTCAACGGCGCCTGTTACACCATATTTATCAGCGAGAATAGGGCCCCATGCTCCGGCATTACCATGACCACCTGTTAGAGTAATTGAACCTGCAATTAAGCCAATAAATGGACTTTCATTCATCATGACAGCCATACTCATGCCGACAGTATTTTGAATGGCGATTAGGATCGTTACTGCAATAGTTAATAGAACTAACGGCTTTCCTCCTTTAATCAGTCGAGAAAAGTCAGAACTTAGCCCGATAGAGGAAAAGAATGTGAGCATTAATAAACTTTGCAATGAAGCATCAAAAGTAAACGAATAACCTGATGTTTTATCAATAATTAACAGAACAATTGCAACAATAAAGCCACCAACGACGGCTTCTGGTATGTGGTTTTTTTGTAGGAACGGGGTAAATTTTACGACAAACATTCCTATGAGTAGCGCGATACATGCGACTAATAATGTATAACTGGCATCTAGGATCATTTTTTTACCTCTATTAGTTTACCAGAATTTTCACTATAACAATTTAACAATAGTGAAAAATGAAGTTACTTTGGTTAACTAATCTTTAACAATGAGTTTTATTAGGGTATCCATAACTTTTAGTTAATAGGGTCATAATTTTAGTGTGATCTTAATCATGAAATATTAAAAAGATTAAAATAACAACAATGGTATTTAATGATGGGTAAACCTAAATACCATGCGGGATCCGCACTATTTTCGGTGATAGCAAAAAATAAAAAAGTATAAATAATAAACAAAATTATAAGAGAAGGAGAACATGATAAGCGCAGGCCGAGCAATTTAAAGAAGTGTGATATACAACATAAAACAGCAGCATGACCTTTCTATATTTCGTTGCTTATCGAAGTGTTAATTTTCGGGTGGATTACTCTGTTTGTTGATTAATAACGGAGAAAAATATGATTGCTGTAATATTTGAGGTGCAAATACAACCCGACCAACAAACTCGCTATTTGACTTTAGCTGAGGAGTTAAGACCACTATTAAGTCATGTAGCTGGTTTTATTTCAATTGAACGTTTTCAAAGTCTAGCTACAGAAGGAAAAATGTTATCGCTATCTTGGTGGGAAAACGAATACGCAGTTCTGCAATGGAAAAATCATGTTTTACATGCGAAAGCTCAACAAGAAGGGCGAGAGTCAATATTTGATTTTTACAAAATTAGTATTGCTCATATTACTCGCGAATATTCATTTAAAAAGGACAAGGATAATGTTTGATGTTCACGTTGTTTTAGATAATCAAATAGGACAATTAGCATTACTAGGAAAAACATTAGGTAATAAAGGTATTGGATTGGAAGGGGGAGGGATATTTACGGTTGGTGATGAATGCCATGCTCATTTTCTTGTTGAACAAGGAAAGGAAGCTAAAATAGCGCTAGAGCAAGCTGGACTGTTAGTACTTGCGATCCGGACACCATTAATTCGTAAGTTAAAACAGGAAAAACCGGGGGAACTTGGCGAAATAGCACGAGTATTGGCGGAGAATAACATTAATATTTTAGTGCAATACAGTGACCATGCTAACCAACTGATATTAATAACGGACAATGATAGTATGGCTGCATCTGTTACGCTCCCTTGGGCAATAAAGTGAACTTGCGATGGCTAATTTAATACGAAAAGAGGTTACCTTTGAGTCCTCAATAGCCGCGATAGGGGCGGCTATGTCTGACATTTCACGAGTTAAAATACTCAGTGCTTTGATGGATGGGCGAGCTTGGACGGCCACTGAGCTAAGTTCTGTGGCGAATATATCAGCTTCAACGGCGAGCAGTCATTTATCTAAATTATTAGATTGCCAGCTAATCACAGTAGTAGCTCAAGGCAAGCATCGTTATTTTCGGCTAGCAGGAAAAGATATTGCTGAATTGATGGAAAGTATGATGGGGATCTCCTTAAACCATGGCGTACATGCCAAAGTTTCCACGCCAGTGCATTTACGAAAAGCACGTACTTGCTATGATCATTTAGCTGGCGAAGTTGCCGTTAAGATCTATGATTCCCTTTGTCAACAGCAATGGATCACTGAAAATGGTTCAATGATCACATTAAGTGGTATTCAATATTTTCATGAAATGGGAATTGACGTTCCTTCCAAACATTCACGTAAAATCTGTTGTGCGTGTTTAGATTGGAGTGAACGCCGTTTCCATTTAGGTGGGTACGTTGGAGCCGCATTATTTTCGCTTTATGAATCTAAAGGGTGGTTAACTCGACATCTTGGTTACCGTGAAGTTACCATCACGGAAAAAGGTTATGCTGCTTTTAAGACCCACTTTCACATTTAAGTTGTTTTTCTAATCCGCATATGATCAATTCAAGGCCGAATAAGAAGGCTGGCTCTGCACCTTGGTGATCAAATAATTCGATAGCTTGTCGTAATAATGGCGGCATACTATCAGTAGTAGGTGTTTCCCTTTCTTCTTTAGCGACTTGATGCTCTTGATCTTCCAATACGCAACCTAAAGTAAAATGCCCCACAGCGCTGAGTGCATATAATGCATTCTCTAGTGAAAAACCTTGTTGGCATAAAAAGGCTAATTGATTTTCGAGAGTTTCATACTGTTTTTCTGTAGGCCGTGTACCTAAATGTACTTTTGCTCCATCGCGATGACTTAGTAAAGCACATCTAAAACTTTTAGCGTTATTACGTAAAAAATCTTGCCAGCTTTCCCCTTCTAAAGGGCAAAAGTGAGTATGGTGCCTATCTAACATCTCAATGGCTAAGGCGTCGAGCAAAGCCCGCTTATTTTTTACATGCCAATACAATGTAGGCTGCTCTACACCTAGCTTCTGGGCGAGTTTACGGGTTGTTAAACCTTCGATTCCGACCTCATTAAGCAGCTCTAATGCGCTGTTAATCACTTTACTTTTATCTAATCTAGACATCATTAATTCCTAATTTTTGTTGACACTCTATCATTGATAGAGTTATTTTACCACTCCCTATCAGTGATAGAGAAAAGTGAAATGAATAGTTCGACAAAGATCGCATTGGTAATTACGTTACTCGATGCCATGGGGATTGGCCTTATCATGCCAGTCTTGCCAACGTTATTACGTGAATTTATTGCTTCGGAAGATATCGCTAACCACTTTGGCGTATTGCTTGCACTTTATGCGTTAATGCAGGTTATCTTTGCTCCTTGGCTTGGAAAAATGTCTGACCGATTTGGTCGGCGCCCAGTGCTGTTGTTGTCATTAATAGGCGCATCGCTGGATTACTTATTGCTGGCTTTTTCAAGTGCGCTTTGGATGCTGTATTTAGGCCGTTTGCTTTCAGGGATCACAGGAGCTACTGGGGCTGTCGCGGCATCGGTCATTGCCGATACCACCTCAGCTTCTCAACGCGTGAAGTGGTTCGGTTGGTTAGGGGCAAGTTTTGGGCTTGGTTTAATAGCGGGGCCTATTATTGGTGGTTTTGCAGGAGAGATTTCACCGCATAGTCCCTTTTTTATCGCTGCGTTGCTAAATATTGTCACTTTCCTTGTGGTTATGTTTTGGTTCCGTGAAACCAAAAATACACGTGATAATACAGATACCGAAGTAGGGGTTGAGACGCAATCGAATTCGGTATACATCACTTTATTTAAAACGATGCCCATTTTGTTGATTATTTATTTTTCAGCGCAATTGATAGGCCAAATTCCCGCAACGGTGTGGGTGCTATTTACCGAAAATCGTTTTGGATGGAATAGCATGATGGTTGGCTTTTCATTAGCGGGTCTTGGTCTTTTACACTCAGTATTCCAAGCCTTTGTGGCAGGAAGAATAGCCACTAAATGGGGCGAAAAAACGGCAGTACTGCTCGGATTTATTGCAGATAGTAGTGCATTTGCCTTTTTAGCGTTTATATCTGAAGGTTGGTTAGTTTTCCCTGTTTTAATTTTATTGGCTGGTGGTGGGATCGCTTTACCTGCATTACAGGGAGTGATGTCTATCCAAACAAAGAGTCATCAGCAAGGTGCTTTACAGGGATTATTGGTGAGCCTTACCAATGCAACCGGTGTTATTGGCCCATTACTGTTTGCTGTTATTTATAATCATTCACTACCAATTTGGGATGGCTGGATTTGGATTATTGGTTTAGCGTTTTACTGTATTATTATCCTGCTATCGATGACCTTCATGTTAACCCCTCAAGCTCAGGGGAGTAAACAGGAGACAAGTGCTTAGTTATTTCGTCACCAAATGATGTTATTCCGCGAAATATAATGACCCTCTTGATAACCCAAGAGGGCATTTTTTACGATAAAGAAGATTTAGCTTCAAATAAAACCTATCTATTTTATTTATCTTTCAAGCTCAATAAAAAGCCGCGGTAAATAGCAATAAATTGGCCTTTTTTATCGGCAAGCTCTTTTAGGTTTTTCGCATGTATTGCGATATGCATAAACCAGCCATTGAGTAAGTTTTTAAGCACATCATCATCATAAGCTTTAAGTTGGTTCTCTTGGATCAATTTGCTGACAATGGCGTTTACCTTACCAGTAATGTATTCAAGGCTAATTTTTTCAAGTTCATTCCAACCAATGATAGGCATCACTTCTTGGATAGGGATAAGGTTTTTATTATTATCAATAATATAATCAAGATAATGTTCAAATATACTTTCTAAGGCAGACCAACCATTTGTTAAATCAGTTTTTGTTGTGATGTAGGCATCAATCATAATTAATTGCTGCTTATAACAGGCACTGAGTAATTGTTTTTTATTTTTAAAGTGATGATAAAAGGCACCTTTGGTCACCAACGCTTTTCCCGAGATCTCATCTATTGAAACAGCTTGATAGCCTTTTTCAACAAACAATATTCGTGCTGAGTTAACCAGTGATTGATAGGTACTCTTAAAATTTTCTTGTTGATGATTTTTATTTTCCATGATAGATTTAAAATAACATACCGTCAGTATGTTTATGGTATCATGATGATGTGGTCGTGACAATCTTAAGAACATTTAGGTTATTTTATGTATATTGAACAGCATTCTCGCTATCAAAATAAAGCTAATAACATCCAATTAAGATATGATGATAAGCAGTTTCATACAACGGTTATCAAAGATGTTCTATTATGGATTGAACATAATTTAGATCAGTCTTTACTGCTTGATGATGTGGCGAATAAAGCGGGTTATACCAAGTGGTATTTTCAGCGGCTGTTCAAAAAAGTAACAGGGGTCACACTGGCTAGCTATATTCGTGCTCGTCGTTTGACGAAAGCGGCTGTTGAGTTGAGGTTGACGAAAAAAACTATCCTTGAGATCGCATTAAAATATCAATTTGATTCCCAACAATCTTTTACACGTCGATTTAAGTACATTTTTAAGGTTACACCAAGTTATTATCGGCGTAATAAATTATGGGAATTGGAGGCAATGCACTGAGAGATCCCCTCATAATTTCCCCAAAGCGTAACCATGTGTGAATAAATTTTGAGCTAGTAGGGTTGCAGCCACGAGTAAGTCTTCCCTTGTTATTGTGTAGCCAGAATGCCGCAAAACTTCCAT
>NZ_JTLF01000270.1:0-2951 GCF_000798855.1 Enterobacter sp. ZOR0014
TACATGGAAAGCGCGGTGCTTTCCGATAAAGGCCGGTCGGCCAGGAAATTAAAATGAAAAAATTAGAGTTTCGTAATGGCACTGTTTCAGTTGGTGATGTTTTTGCTTCCTCGTGGGGTTATGAGCAAACGAACGTCGGATTTTACCAGGTGATTAGCACTCATGGCAAAAAAACAGTCTGTATCCGTCCTATTGATAGTGAAGTTATATATATTAACGCTAACAGTTATTTAATCCCCATTTTTGATGCATTCATAGGAAATGATATTTATAAGAGACAAGTTAAAGATCATGCTTCTGAACCATGTATTCAGGTTGATTGCTGCGAGAACGCGTATAAATATGATAAGGATGCGAAAAAGAAAATGCGATTTACGACATACGGCTGATGGATAAAAAATAACCCGGTTTACCGGGTTTTTTTACGAATAAATGAATGAAAGCATTGCATTCAATCACTATAATCTGTAATATGTATTACATGGAAAGCGCGGTGCTCTCCAATAAAGGCCGGTCGGCCAGGTGATAAAAATGGAACGTACAGTAAAATTCATTCGATTCCTTAACAAATATTTCGATGCTCAACTAAATTCTGAATTTGATCCTAGTGTTAAAGGTCAGAATAACACCGGTAAAGATATTGATACAATCTGGATTTACGAAAAAGAAAACGATTGTGAACCGGTTTTAATTCTCAAAGATGCTCACTGGTATACTGACAATAAAGAAGAAGGTTTTTGGATTGTTGGAAATGTATATTCATCGCTGAAGCATGGCGAAATGATTCATGAAGATGAATTTCGTCAGTTAGTTAAAGATAAAAAAGTAATTAAACAATAAACCAACCTATGCCCCGTATTAATCGGGGCAACAAAGGCCGGTCGGCCAGGAGAAAAAAATGACTACTATTAATGCTCTTTCTTCAAATCCTCTTTCTACATGGTTAGCATTCCCGGCAAGCCAACTTATGACGGATAAGGGGCAGTTAATACGCCATCTTGAAGGGCGTAAAGTGATGTATGGTGAGAGTGCAATCCCGTTTGAGCTGAATGAAAAGGGTGAATTGACGCAGGACGGCGCGGCGTATCCTTCCGTTGGTAAACTCTCCCTTGAACTGGTTGACGTTACCGAGCAGCTGCGTCTTGCCTGGCTGGAAGAACAAAAACGCGGTGCAGATTATGTCAATCCGCACGAAGAACGCCAGGAACAGCGCCGTGAACGCTATGCAGATCGAGCTGAACGCGCCAGAGCCGAGGGCAGCGCAACATTAAAACGCGCTCATGATATGGCTCCAAATCCACCGGATCAGCCTATTCTCATTGGACATCATAGCGAACGCCGCCACCGTCGGACGCTTGAAAAAATGGATAATCTCTATCGTCATGCGTTTGTTGAGTGCGCTGGCAAGGCCAGCCATTATGACAGTAAGGCCGAGGGCGTTGGTCGCGGGGGAATATCTGGTGATGATCCGGATGCCGTTCGTAAACTTCTGGAACAGCTACAGGGGCGGATTAAGGCGCAAGAAACCATGAAAGCCTGTAATGCGGCAATCCGTAGAAATAAGACGGAAGAAAAGCAGTTAGCCGCCCTGTTAGCTCTCGGGCAAACGGAGGATAATGCACGCACGCTGTTAAAAGGGGATTTTGGCGGGCGTATCGGTTTTGCCTCCTATTCATTGCAAAATAATAATGCGCAGATTAAACGGCTTAAGACCCGTATTATGGATCTGCAAGCAGTCAGAAAAGACGCTGAAGAAGTTGAAGAAGAGCATGAGGGGTTTGTGATGAAAATCGACAATGATGAAAACCGTATTATGTTTATTTTCGATGGCAAGCCAGAAGATGCAATTCGCGCAGCGTTAAAAGCCAGAGCTTTTAAGTGGAGTCCAAGCCGGGGGGCGTGGGTTAGGAAAATCACTGCTAACGCGCTTGCTGAAGCTGAGCGGCTTAAATTGGTTCTTATTGAATTGAATCAGTAACAATAAAGGCGGGGAAACCCGCCTTTTTTATTGCGGAACACGAAAATAAGTTAATGTGCATATTGAAATAAGTCACTAAAATCTGTAATATGTATTACATGGAAAGCGCGTTGCTTTCCCAATAAAGGCCGGTCGGCCAGGAGCAAAATATGAAGACATTATCAATAGGGCAGTGTATTACTTCCGCAGGTTCTGAGTATGTAGTAAGCGCGGTCAATCTGGAAGACGGCACACTTTCATACACCATTTTAGGGCTAAATTCCCTGACGCGTACAAATCTGCTGGCTACGTCCCTGGGCTATTATGGCTTGTCTTCCCGCCAACTCTCTCTTGATGAACTTCGTGATCGCCGTCGTGAGGTGCAGGGGGCAATCAACCAGCGTGAGGCTGAAGAACGCGAACAGCAAGCCGCGCGTGATACTGCCAAAGAACGTATCAACGCAGATCCGGATAATGCCTTACTGGTGAAAGTGAACAATACCTGCGGTTCGGCAAAAACAGCTGTTAAAAACATTCGTATCCTGCTTAAAAAGCATTTCCCTGGCGTAAAATTCTCTGTCCGTATGCCTCACTACGGAAGCGTCTATGTGTCGTGGGAAGATGCCGCTCCGGAAGATAAGGTTAATGCCGTGATTTCTCGTTTTAAACACGGCAGTTTTGATGGAATGACAGATTGTTATAACTATCATAACAACCCGTTTAATGATGCCTTTGGCGGCGTGGACTACATCAGCACATCACGAAAAAGAAGTGATTCGCTTATCGCTGAAGCCATAGAGATCTTGCGCAAAGAAGATGGCGATGATTTCCCGGAAGAAGTTACTGTAGAGGCATATAAGCGTGGTGCTCTGTTATATGTTGGCCGCGAATATTCGCACAGAGGCTATCAGGGCGCGGTTTCCGACGCTATCGAGAAAATTGATAAAACAAAAAAATAAGCCGCTATACAGCGCCCATAAGGGCGCTTTTTAGT